>JBFLKV010000167.1:0-35566 GCA_040883365.1 Eubacteriales bacterium | reverse complement strand
GCAAAAGACCAGTTTGGCTGAGACTTTGCGCCAAGCGACGGGGATGCTGGATAGCTTATTCGATATGAAGTTTCCGTATATGATGTGCATGCATTCGGCGCCGGTGAACACCGAGGATATTGAGGATTTTCATTTTCATATCGAGTTTTTCCCGCCGATGCGTTCGGCCGAGAAACAGCAGTTTTTGGCTTCTTCCGAAACCGGGGCTTGGGCGCATTGCAACCCGACGGCTCCTGAGGAAAAGGCAGAAGAATTGCGACAAGCGCACAAACGATTTTTGGAGAAGAATAGATGACAAATCGGGAATTAGTGGAACGGTTTATCCATATTTATGGCGGAACGGACAAAGATATCCGCATCTTTCAAGCGCCGGGCAGAATTAATCTGATTGGCGAGCATATCGATTACAATGGCGGACATGTTTTTCCTGTTGCGTTGGAATACACCAATACGGTGATTGCAAGACCTAATGGTACAAATAAGATTAATATGGCGGTGTCAAGCTTGCCGAACCGCGTTAGCGCGGAAATTGACAATCTTGAAGCCTATAAAGATTTATCTTGGGGGAACTATCAGCTGGGCGTGGCTTATGTCCTGCAGCAGACGGGTTACCCCATCGTCGGATGCGATCTTTACTACCACGGTACCGTGCCATATGGTGCGGGATTGTCCTCATCGGCATCCATCGAGGTGGCTACAGCCACGGCGCTACTTTCTCTAGGCGGCGAAGAAAAACTGGATTTTCAAGAGATTGCACTTTTAAGTCAGCGTGCCGAAAATGAGTACGTGGGCATGAACTGTGGCATCATGGATCAGTTTATCTCGGCAAACGCCAAGGAAAAGCATGCGATGGTCTTGGATTGCGCTACACTGGATTTTGAGCATATCCCATTGGATTTGGGTGAATATACGATTGTCATCACTAACACCAATGCGCCGCACAAACTCACCGAAACGCAGTATAATCAGCGCAGAAGCGAATGTGAAGCGGCATTAGCCATCATCAATCAAAATGGCGGGGATTATCAATACCTCTGCGAAATGAAAGAGCAGGACTTAAAAACTTTTCAGCCTAAATTTGGTGATGAGATGCTCTACCGTCGTGCGCGCCACTGCGTGACCGAGGAAGCGCGGGTACAAAAAGCGGTGGATGTATTAAAAGCAGGTGACATTGAGACATTTGGCAAACTTTTAAATGAAGCGAATATTTCCATCAGAGATGATTATGAGGCCACCGGCCCCGAGCTTGATGCGGTTTTCGACATCGCCTTAACGCTGCCGGGTGTAGTCGGCTCACGCATGACTGGCGGAGGCTTCGGCGGATGCAATATTAGCCTTGTTAAAAAAGATAGCGCAGATGCTTTCGAAAAAGAGATGGCGGTGGGATATCAAGAAAAAACGGGGATTGCCCCCACGTTTTACCGCTCTTCTGCAGGGCAAGGCGCAGGAGAAGTGACGAATTGGGTCTAAAGCTTTTTGCTTCGTATCGTACGGCAATGGGTTTACTTTTTCCAATTCCCTATCAAATTGCACGATAAAATCAAACGTCCCATTTTGAGAACTTGAAACTTAATGTATTTTCCAAAATAGATGCAACTAGAATAGCCAGGATTAAGGATAAATCATCTTTAATCCTTTTTTGATTTGATGATAAGTGCGTATAGGTTGGAGACGAAAACCACGTGCAAAACGATGCGCTTATCTAGGTTAAATGCATAATCGAACAGATGATTGATGATATTGACACTCATTAAGTTATAATGTTATAATATAGCGACAAAAGAATGACGCCATATTAAACAGAAGGGAGTTTATATGAAAACAGAAGAACTTAAGAAGATTATGGGCGGTCGCATTATGGAATCATATTTTGATTATGCTAACGTATCTAATCTTGTATATGAAGCGTTAGATTTTGATTTGGAGTGCATACAAGTGTTTCCAAACATGATCCCGCAGGTTAAAGAAGTACTAAACGGAAGAAAACTTGAGATATGTGCAGTGATTTCATATCCTCACGGAACATTCACCCCGGAGCAAAAAGCGTTTGCGATTCGCGATGTAATCAGCCAAGGGGCGACGCAGGTGGAAGTAGCGATTAATAATGTCAATGTACGCTCGGGTAACTGGGACAAAGTCCGGGATGAGTTTAAGGCATGCAGAGAAGCGGCCGGAGGAAACGTACTTAAAGCCATTGTTGAAGTTGAATTTCTCAAAGATGACATGCTTAAAAAAGTGTGTGAACTGGCGGTTGAAGAGGGAATTGACAGGCTGTCAACTTCTATTGGTGTATATACGAAGTCTTGTGAAGGTAAGGATGTTCTGATTGGCGTCACGGTTGATGACGTAAAGAAAATGAAACCGGTCTGTGGCGAGAAGGTTAAGATCGTCGCGATGGGTAACATTGATTCGGCTGAGAAATGCAAAGCCATGCTGGATGCCGGCGCGGATTATATCAGTTCCGAATACGCTGCTAAAATCTTACGAAGCTTATAGTTTAAAGGAGACGTATTATGTACGATAGAGAGATAGTCAAAAGATTAATCACATCACCGTTTACATCGAACCTTGATGATGAGATTATTGAAAAAGAGTTTATCGCAGGTTTTAAGGCAGGTGTTCGATCACAGATTTGTGCACCGGGTCAGATTGATTTGCTTAGTCGGCTCAATAAAGAATATGGGAATGGACAAACGCGTTTGGGTATGGTGATTGGATATCCTTACGGTGGCATGTCAACCAATATGAAATGCTTTTTAATTAAAGAAGCCGTTAAAGGTGGTCTTGATGAAGTGGACGTGGCGTTTAATGTCACTGCGGCGGCGTCTTATGATTTTGAAGCGGTTAAAACAGAAATGCAGGCGATTATTGATGCCGGAGAAGGCAAAATAAGAATCATCCCCATGCTTTGGATGGTGAAATTCTCATTTGAGATTGTGGATGGACTTTGTAAAGTCTATAGGGAGCTTGGATTAAAAAACGTCAAGACAAGTGCGGGAATACATTTTGGTGAAATGCAGCTTGAACATATTTCATGGCTTCACAGAAATTATCCTGAAATCAGCATTGAGATTGCCGGTAAAGTGCGTCAGCGCGAAAAGGCAGAGGATATGTTTGAAGCCGGCGCAGATTATATTCATACCGGCAGCTGGAGAAAGCTAAGCGGCATCGGGATTGATCCAGGTTATGACTTTGACACCAAAGAAAATTCTGAGGCAGAATTTTATCTTGACCCTAAATACCTTTAAGTGTTTGGGTTGTACCGTAAAAGCGTTGGAATGCGAAAAACTTCATCGAGTTCTTGGCATGGATACGGGTAGTTGTTAGCATGAGTTTTTTTTAAACAAGACTGCGGTAGGATTAAAGGTTGATGTGCATTATGAAAAAGGCTATACTATAAAAAAATTATAGCAGTTAGGTCATAAATAGCCTGAACCAGCATTTGATGAGCGAAAATACAATGTTCGATCATATGAAGGGTATGTATGATATGAAACATTTCGCATCTCACGATAAGGCTATCATGAGAAAAATATTGGAGGAGTAATATGACTTTTAAAAACGAACATATTGATAAAAGCACACCAGTACCTATGTATTATCAGTTGAAAAACATAATACTGCAAAAAATCGAAAGCGAGGTTCTAAAACCCGGCGATCTTTTGCCCACTGAAGCAGAATTTATTAAGATATATAACTTGAGCAGAACAACGGTCAGGCAGGCCATACTTGACTTGGTTAATGACGGGTACTTATATCGCGTCAAAGGCAAAGGCACATATGTATCCAAGCCAAAGATCCTACAAGACTTCATGAGAAAACTGGAGCCTTACGGTGAACAAATGAAGCGACTTAATCTGACACCAAAAACAGAAGTGGTTTTTTTCGATAAAATGGAAGCCACCAGTGATGTTGCAGAGGCGCTTAATATTGAAGTCGATGACACCATTATTCTACTGAAACGGCTTCGGTATGCAAACGATGAGCCGATCGTCTTTTTAGAGACGTATCTTCCTGAGTCGTGCATCGATATTTTGCAAGAAGATATGGAAAAGACAGGTCTTTATGAGTACCTATCCAGATCGAAAAGGACAAAGATTATTCGTGTTATTAGGCAAATCGAAGCGGTGGGCGCTCATATCGAAGAAAGTGAATATCTTAAAATACCGCAAGGGTATCCTATACAAATGACCACCACGACGGGCTACAGTGAAGAAGGCGAACCGATCGAGTATTCCATTGCAAAATACAGAGGAGATAAAAACAAATTTATTATTGAATTGTCAGTATAGTTATTGACAATCAAAAATAAAGGGTATATTATAATAATACAATGTTATGACATAGTAACAATGAAGTCAGTGTAAACCATATTTTTTAAATATTCAGCAAAATAAAATATTAATATTATTTCGGAGGTGCAGCATGTCAAGACAATTAATATTAGCGCACGATTTGGGAACGAGCGGTGATAAAGCATGTTTGTTTGACGAGTCTGGAAGTTTTTTAGCAGAAGCCTATTATACGTATGATACGTTTTATCCAAAAGAAGGCTATGCAGAACATGATCCAAATGCATGGTGGGAAGCGGTTGCGAATTCTACCAAAGATGTTATGAGAAGTACTAAGACCGATCCTTCGGATGTCAAAGCCATTTCATTTTCGGCTCATGGCATGGGCGTGATCCCCGTCGATAAGAACGGCAAATTGTTGGTTGACCGCGTCATGGTTTGGATGGATGCGAGAAGCACAAAAGAAGCGGCTTACATCACCGAAAAATCGGGTGACCGTGAACATTACGAAAAGACAGGAAACAGTTTTGATCTTGCACTATATCCGGCCGCAAAGATTCTTTGGCTCAAACGCAACATGCCGGACGTATACAAAAAGACTTATAAATTCCTTAGCACAAAAGAATATTTGATTCAGAAAATGACAGGAAAAATCGGTTTTACGGATTATGGTGAAGCCGGTATGAGTGGTCTTTACAATCTGAATACACATAGCTGGGATCCCGAATTGATGGCGATTTCGGAAGTTGACGAAGATAAATTGCTGACACCTTGTGACGGAACAAAGGTTATGGGAGAACTAACAGCCGAAGCAGCCGAAACGATGGGGCTGGCCAAAGGCACGCAAGTGGTGCTGGGCTCTTGGGACAACTATGCATGCGCTACGGGCGGCGGCGTACGTAAGAATGGCCAAATGGTGGCGTATCTTGGTACTGCTGGCTGGATGGGCATCAATCACGGAAAACCGTTGATGTCAAAAGACTTTAAGTCGAACGTGGTCTATGTGGGTAATGATACATACTTTACCAGCGCGCATTCACATTCGGCGGCATCCTCATATGAGTGGGTACTGGAAAACATGTGTACCAACTTAAAACAGCATGACAACAAATATCAGGCAGCCGAGGAATTGGCCAAACAGATTGCACCAGGATCTGAAAAATTATTCTTTATGCCCTCCATGTTTAGCGGCAATACGTTCTATTCAGATTCAAGTTTATGCGCAAGTTTCGTGGGCCTAAAAATGATGCACGGTGAGGGACATGTTATCCGCGCGGCATTGGAAGGCGTGGGCTTCGATTTGATGATGGGCGCGGACTTCTATAAGAAAATGGGCGCAATGCCGAAGAGTGCAAATCTGATCGGCGGCGGTGCAAAAAGTGACTTATGGCGGCAGATTCTTGCCAGTATGTTTGGCATCCAGATTGCAAGGCCTAAAAGCCTGCAGCATATTGGTGCGCTGGGCGCTGCACTGATGGCGGGAGTTGGCACAGGGATTATCAAGGACTTTGATGTGGCGGCAGAAATCTGTAAATCAGATGATATCGCAGACCCCATTGCTGAACAAACAGCAGTATACGAAGAACTGTTACCTATATATATGAAGTTTTATGAACAATTGATTCCAGCTTACAAAGCATTACAGTCGATATAGAGGAGAATGAAAATGATATCTAAAGGTAAAGAACTTTTCAAAAAATCAAAAGGCATGAATGAATTGGGGATACTCATCACATTAGTCGCAATCAGTGTATTGATTGGTGTGATCAATCCGGTTTTCTTCAATATTAATAATATATTGAACGTGCTTCGCAGCATATCGGTGACGGCAATTATAGCGACAGGTGCCGCATATGTGATTATTACAGGGGGCATAGATCTCTCTGTTGGTAGTTTTCTTACATTTGGTGGTGTGCTATGCGCATTCTTAAGTTCTATTGGGATTAATCCATGGATATCCTTGATTTTAACATTTATCGCAGCGGCGATGCTGGGTAGTGTGACAGGTGTGTTGGTGGTAGTTCTTAACATCAATTCTTTTATCGCGACATTGGCTATGATGAATGTTGTTAAAGGGATTGCCTATCTCATCTCGCTAGGGCTACCGATTAAGTTTAATACAGTGCTCAATTTCTTGGGCGACAAAATCAACGGTGTATTTCCGGTGCCGATTATCATCATGTTGTTGGTAATGACCATTGGGCATATTGTCTTGAAAAAGACAGAGTACGGCAGAAAGCTCTTCGCGGTCGGCGGCAATGAAAAGGCGGCTAAGCTTTCCGGCATCAACACCAAACGAGTTAAATTCTCAGTATATATTATCATCGCTATTCTATCTGCTTTTGCAGGTATCATCACCGCATCAAACACCAGCTCCGCTGATACCGCGATGGGGAATGACAAAGAACTGGACACCATTGCAGCGGCGGTTATCGGCGGATGTAGTTTGTCTGGCGGAGAAGGATCTATCGTTGGGGTACTGATTGGTGCAGCGATTCTGGGTGTCATTCGTAACGGATTCGTGCTTTTGCGAATCTCAACATACTGGCAGATGATTACTGTGGGTGTGGTTATTGCGATTGCATGTGCATTGGACCAGATAAAGATGATGAAGAGAAGATAAGGGGAACGGTATGAACCAAACTGAAATTCTACGAATAGAAGCGCTGAGCAAGTCGTTTCCAGGCGTGCAAGCACTGACCGATATTACGATATCTTTCAAGCAAGGCACGGTTCACTCGATTCTGGGAGAAAACGGTGCTGGTAAATCGACCTTTATGAATATCGTATACGGCGTTTATCCGGGAGACACCGGCAAGCTGATATGGCATGGCAAAGAAACCGTGTTTGCCTCGCCCCTGGAAGCACAAAAGCACGGGATTGCGATGATCCATCAGGAAAACTCGCTGATACCCTTCCTTTCGGTGATGGACAATATCTATCTTGGACATTATCCCAAGAAAGGTGCGTTTATCGACACGTCAACGCTTTATAAGCAAGCGAAAGCGCTTTTGGAAGAACTGAATATTTACGATATAAGTCCAACAACAGAAGTCGTGCGCTTAAGTGTTGCACAAAAACAGTTGGTCGAAATCGTAAAAGCGCTTTCACTAAAACCGCGGCTCATTATGATGGATGAACCGACTGCGGCGCTAACGCAGACAGAGACAGATGCATTGATGAAGATTATTGAGATGCTGCGTAAAAACGGCGTTACCATTGTATATGTTTCGCACAGACTGGAAGAAGTGTTTGATCTTTCGGACGAAATTTCGATACTGCGTGATGGGAAACTGGTGCGCACAGTGGGCAAGGACGATATTACGATTGATGAAGCGGTGCGCGATATGGTCGGTCGTGACTTGGAAAAGCAGGAATTGGTAGCGCATACGCAGATTAAACAAGATGAAAAGATTCTTGAAGTCAAGAACTTTTCCAAAAAAGATAAATTTCATGATATCAGCTTTGATGTCAAAAAAGGGGAAGTTTTAGGCTTTGGCGGTCTGGTTGGAGCCGGCCGCAGTGAAATTATGGAGGCGATCTTTGGCTACGAACCGGCAGATTCCGGGGAGATATGGCTGAAAGGGAAAAAGATCAGCATCAAGCATCCGTCTATGGCCGTCGCGGCAAAAATGGGCATGGTGCCCGAAGAGCGAAAAGAAAAAGGTTTGTTTTTAAGGCTGTCCGTCAAAGAGAACATGAATGTGGTCAGCTACAAGCGGTTTAAACGCTTTCGCTTATTAAAAAAGAAATTGGAAAATGCAGCGGCGCAAAAATATGTGGATATGCTATCGGTAAAAACGCCAACGATTGAGAAGAGAATCCTTGAGCTTTCGGGCGGTAATCAGCAAAAAGCGATACTCGCGAGATGGATGCAAACCGAACCGGAATTATTGATTCTGGATGAACCCACGCATGGTGTGGATGTTGGTGCGAAAGCTGAGATATACAAACTCATTCGTGAAATGGCAGATTCGGGCGTCAGCATCTTGCTGATATCCTCCGAAATGCCGGAACTGATCAGACTAAGCGACCGCATTGTCATCATTGCGGATGGTAGGCTGAAAGGCGTTCTGGATAAGCATGAGATGGATCAGGAAGTCATTATGCAATATGCAACAAATCAAGTAAAAAACAAGCTTGGACAATCGTCCAAAAAAAATATACAAGAGAGGTAAGATATGAAGAAAGTAATTAGTTTAATCGTTGTTCTGTTGATGATGGTTGCACTTATGGCTGGATGTACAAGCCAGGGTACAGAAGCCGAAACAACTGAAACAGCCGATTCATCAACTTCTGAAGAAGTCGCACCCGTTTCCTATGAATGGGAGCAAGTCGGTGAAACTGAAAACATAGCGATGGTTGAACAGGAGCCTGAAGAGCCGCTGACATTTGCTTTTATAGGATTCCAAAACAACTCTTTCTGGGATTTGGTACAGGGTGGCGTTTTAGCTGCTACAGATTGTTTAGCAGAACATAATGTAACCGTTGACAACATCAACTGCGGCGAGAGCATTACTGCGGATGTACTAAACTCTGCGATCGAAACATGTGTTGTTCAGGGTTATGACGGTATCGTTATCACTCCGTTTGTATCGGGTATTGAAAACTACCTGCAAGACGCAATCGACGCGGGCATTCCAGTTGTAACTTTGTATGGTGAATCTGCGGCAACTGCTGAAGATACAGATCGTCTATGCTTTATTGGTCAGAACAATGAAGCAGCGGGAAAAATCGTTGGCGAAGCGATTGCAGAAAACACCGAAGTAGGCAAATATGCAGTTATTACAGCTTCGTTCACCATGGAAAACTTGGAAGTTAAGCGTAATGCCGCACAGGCTGTTCTTGATGCACAAGGATATGAATTCGTGGGCGCATATGAAGCAAATGATAGCGCTGATGAAACCTACTCACTGACACTTGATATTCTGACAGCAAATCCTGACATCGTGGCTATCTATTGTGTCGCAGGCGGACCGAGCGGTGCACCTGAAGCAGTGAAAGAAATGGGAATGACCGGCGACGTATATGTTATTGGTCATGATGAAACAGATCTTAACCTTCAGTATGTAAGAACTGGCGAGATGACTGTTATTGGACAGAACCCGACTGGCGTATCCTTTGATGGATTTATGCTTCTTTACAACAATGTTGTTGCAGGACAGGTTCCGGAACAAGAGATTATGGATTCATATTCTATGATTCTTGATTCCACCAATGTCAATGAGCTCTTTCCAGAGTAATAGGGGAAAGTAATCAACTTTTTGGGCGGGGCATGCAAATGCCCCCTCAAAAAACAATACAGGAGGAGACCACTATGAAAATTAACAATATCCATCATATCGCTATTAACACGATTGATATCGATGATTCCATTCGGTTTTATCAGGACATGTTGGGCCTTGAATTGACGCAAAGAGCAGATATGGGGTTTTGCGAATTGGTGTATATGAAGATTTGCGACAACGAATATCTTGAATTATTCAATCTAAAACAAAACTGTAAAACAGAGCCGGTTGATGAAAACAACAACGGACTAAGACACATTGCCTTTGATGTTGAAAACATTGAGCAATGGTACGAAAGTTTGAAGTCAAAAAACGCGAAGTTTATTGATGAACTTGGGACGATCGAACAGATCAAAAAGAAATACCTGCTGATTGAGGACCCAAACAAGGTTGTCATCGAGCTTAGTGAGGACATGTAAGATAACAATAATTAATCGAGTTTACAACGGGATAACCCGTTAATATAAATATTAAATTTTCTCAGGAGGCCATAAGAATGCTAAAACAAAGAGATGTTGCACAGATGATTGATGTCAGTGCAGTGAGAACGCACCATGGGATTTCGGACATTGAAGAAGTGGTCGGATATGCGAAGGATTATACGTTTATCAATGTACACGTATTGCCAAACTGGGTCTCTACGCTTGCAGGTATGATCAAAGATGTTCCGGATGTTTATGTCGGTTCACCGGTTGGATTCCCTTCTGGCGCACACACAACAGAAGTGAAGCTGCTAGAAGCAAAGAAGCTTGTTGCAGACGGCGTTCAGGAAATGGACATTGTGATGAATGTCGGCAGATTTAAAAGCAAACAGTATGATTATGTGCTTGATGAGTTAAAGCAGATTATTGCGCTGAAAACGCCTGATATTAAAACAAAAGTATTGATTGAGCTTAACTGCTTAACCGATGAAGAAATGATTAAAGCGTGCGAATTGGTAGCGCAGACGGATGCAGATTTCTTGAAGACCGGTACCGGTTGGGTTCCCGGCGGTGCGAATATCGATCGCGTTAAAGTCATCAAACAAGTGCTTCCATCGACCACCAAAGTTAAAGTGGCAGGCGGCATTCGGACACGAGATGAATTCTTACAATTATATGATCTTGGTGTTGAACGTTTTGGCATTAACACGCAATCCGCTATGGAAATAGTCCAGACATTTGATAAATAGAAAACGTCTTTCAACTATGTTTTGATCACATTTGCGAGCGCCAGACCAAGGTGGCGCTCGCAAACAAAACATACAAACACGGGAGTGTTATGCCAAAATTTAAGATGGTCATGTTTGACCTGGATGGCACACTGCTGGATTCATTCTCCTTTCACGCTAAAAGTTTACAGAGGTTCTTAAGATCGTTCGATGTGCGAATTTCGCAAGAAAAAGTCGGGGGTATGATTGGTGATACGCTAAAAAGCATATTAAGCAGCACAATGCCCCAAAAAAAGCATGCGGAAGCGCTAAAAAAATTGGCTGATTTCTATCGATATGAAGCTGATGATTTGATTGAAGAACTAAGGTTTATTGCAGGAGCCGAAGAAACGGTGCTGCGCGCAAAGGAGAAAACGGAATACACAGCGTTGCTGACAAACTCTAAAAAAGAACTGGTCTATAAGATTATTGAAATTAAACAATGGGACGGCATGTTCGATATGGTGAAGGCAGCAGACGATCACTCGTTGGGGAAAGTGCGGCGATGCATGGATATACTGGATGCGTTTTCGCTCAAACCGCAGGATGTGCTGTATGTCGGAGATAGTGTTTATGACATTGTCTTGGCCAAAGATATTGGCATGTATGGATGCCTGGTTTTAAACGATATTTCATGGATACACAAGCAGGACTGGGATCCAAACGAAATTCAGGCAGATTTTACAGTCAGCCAAATCACT
Source organism: Eubacteriales bacterium (assembly GCA_040883365.1). GTDB lineage: Bacteria > Bacillota > Clostridia > Christensenellales > CALMFG01 > CALMFG01. The sequence goes on along the minus strand of JBFLKV010000167.1, from coordinate 24,096 downwards.
GAGGTGCTGGACTTGTTGTAAGGCTTTTGCCTTGAGCTATCGGCGAAGCTAAAAAACAATTGAAAAAAGATGGGCATATAAAATGAGTAACATCAGAACTGTCTTAAAAGACATTAAACCAAATACCCTAGGATGGTGCCAATGCCATGAACATATCTTTTTAGAAAAAGGAAAGTCATGGGAGATTAACCCCGCGCTTTGTATGGATGATTATGAAAAATCATTGGCAGAGCTTAAGCTATATAAGAAAAGCGGCGGAGTCAGTCTGGTGGATGCACAGCCTGTTGCGTGCGGCAGAATGGCGGAGTACTTAGGGACTGCGTCTGAAAAGTCGGGTGTCAATATTGTGGCTTCGACAGGATTTCATAAACTGATGTTTTATGAGACAGATAGCATTGTCTTTTCTTACACAGAAGAGCAACTGGCACGCCTATTTATAGAAGAAATTGAACAAGGGATGTATTCATCTGCGGTAAGTGGATTTAAAAAAACAGGATATAGAGCCGGGATGATCAAAATCGCGGTGGATACCGACGGAGTATATGCAGATGCAACAACCCAAAAGCTATTCAAAGCGGCGGCGACGGCAGCCAAAGAAACCGGCAGACCGTTGATGTGCCATATGGAAAAAGGTGCCGACGCGATGGAAGTGGTGGCGTTCTTTGAAAAGCAGGCAGTGAGCACTGAGCGCTTGATTCTCTGCCATCTGGACCGAACACATTATGACTTTGCTTACCATAGAGCGGTGGCCGAGACGGGAGCATATCTCGAATATGATACCATCCATCGGCTTAAATATCATGATGATGAAACAGAAGCGAAACTCATCATGTATATGTTGGAGGAAGGCTATGACAGCCAATTGCTGGTGGGGCTTGATACCACCAACCAGAGGTTGAAAAGCTATGGTGCGGACATGGGCTTAGATTTCATTCTGAATGATTTCAGCAAACGGCTTCTTCGCATGGGCATGAAGAAAGAAATTTTGTACAAAATGATCATAGATAATCCGCAATGCGCATTATCACAAAAAGTATAAGGAGTAGACAATTATGAAACTAGAAAAGGCAACAAGACCGACAATGTATTTCATCGGTGTTACGACAACACAATCGTCCATCATGAAGGTGTTTCCGGGATGGGCGCAGCGGCTGGGCCTTAAAGATGCTGTGATGGTTGGGATTGACATTGCCATTCACGAAAAGCCGGAAGTTTATCGTGAGGTCGTCGATTTTATTAAAAATGATCCACTGTCTATGGGCGCACTTGTTACAACACACAAGATCGACCTTTATAACGCATGCAAGGATATGTTTGAATCCTTTGGACCCTATGCCACAAAGTTTGGCGAACTGTCTTCAATCTCGAAGCGGGATGGAAAGCTTCGTGGACATGCGAAAGACCCAATCACCTGTGGTATGGCGATGGAAGCATTTGTGCCTGAAAACCACTGGAAAGAAACGGGCGCGGATGTATTTATCATGGGCGCTGGCGGCAGCGCGATATCGATGGGTTCTTACCTCATGCAGGAAAAATTTAAGGGTAACTATCCGGGACGCATTATTATTGCAAACCGTTCGAAGCCAAGATTGGACGAGATTGAAAGAATCTTTAAAGATTTGCAACCCGGGGGTGTTGAATTTGAATTTCACCTTACACCAGAACCGGGACAGAACGATGCCGTTCTTAAGAATATCAAGCCGAATTCATTGATTGTTAATGCAACAGGTTTAGGGAAGGATCGTCCGGGTTCACCGCTTACCGATGATTGTGAATTCCCCGAAAACTCCCTGGTTTGGGAGATTAATTATCGCGGAGAATTGAGCTTTATGCATCAAGCGATTGCACAGAAGAAAGCGAAGAATCTGACGATAGAGGATGGATGGATCTACTTTATTCACGGGTGGCTTGAAGTGATTGCAGAGGTTTTTGATGTTAACGTCGCCGGTCCCATTTTTGACGACTTAGATAAGATTGCACAGAACACAAGAAAGTAATAAAGGGAGAAATATAATGGCTACAAATGAAACCAATAATTTTGATTGGGCAAAAGGTTTTGAACTGGATTTTGATTTAAAAACAGGGCTTTCCAAAACCGCTGTGTCCACAAAGCGTATGCTGTCACAGATGCAGGGTATGTTTGCGGATGATGTGGAGACCGAGCGAATGGTTGCAAAGAGCAATCCTATGGTCTATGAGTTTTATGAATTGGGCGCACCCGAAAAACCGGGCGACTTGGCTTTTGGTACGAGCATCACGTATCCGGGCAAAGTCGGTGATGAATTTTTTATGACAAAGGGACATTTCCACACCATTTTGGATACAGCAGAAACTTATTTTTGCATCAGTGGACACGGCTATATGCTGCTTGAAAACCCGGAAGGTGATTGGAAAGTGCAAGAGTTAACCCCTGGCGTTGCGGCTTATGTACCTCCGCGCTATGCGCACAGAAGCATCAATATAGGCGATACACCCTTTGCGACATTCTTTACCTTCAGAGGCGATGCGGGACATGATTATGGCACCATTGAGACAAAAGGTTACCGCAAGCTTGTGATTGAAAAGAACGGAAAGATTGAAATCGTCGATAACCCGAAGTGGAAGTAAAGAAAATGAAAATATTAATTACCCCGACCTCATTTTTATCAAAAGAGAATACGGCGGCAAGAAAGCTGATTGAGGCATTCGCTGACGAAGTTGTTTATAATCCTCTAAAAAGACCGCTGAATCCGGAAGAGATTTTACCGCTGCTAGAAGGTGTGGATGGCTATATAGCCGGACTAGACTACATCACGAGTGATGTCGTTAAACATGCACCGGCAGTGCTAAAAGCCATTTCAAGATACGGGGCCGGGGTGGATCGGGTAGATATTGACGCTGCAAAGAAAAAAGGTATATCTGTGACCAACACGCCGGGGATTAACGCAACGGCAGTATGTGAACTGGCATTTGGGATGATGTTGTCGTTGGCAAGATCGATTCCTGAGTTGGACAGCGCTGTGAAACATGGGGAATGGCCAAGGAAAAAAGGAATAGAACTCAAAGGTAAAACATTAGGTATTATCGGCTTTGGTGCCATCGGGAAAAAGCTCGCGGTCCGCGCCAAAGCGTTCGAGATGGATGTGATCGCATATGACCCATATTTTGATGCTGATTTTGCGCAAAAAGAGCAAATCAAACAGGGAAACCTAGACAATATTATTGCAGACGCCGACTTTATCTCTTTGCATGTACCGCTGACGGACGAGACAAAATACTTAATCAATGCAGAGCGGATAGAGCAAATGAAAGCCGGTGCGTTTATTATCAATACTGCGCGCGGGGGATTGATCGATGAGGCGGCAGTGGCAAAAGCCATAGAATCAGGGAAAATTGGCGGTGTTGGGCTTGACGCATTCGATGTGGAACCGGTCACGGATTCGCCATTGATGGGCGTACCACAGGCGATAATGACACCACATGCCGGCGCACATACCAGCGAAGCCGTTTCGGCCATGGGAATGATGGCTGTGCAAAACCTGATTGAGGTATTGGAAAAAGGAAGTTGCAAAAACATGATTTAATCATGAGATTGAAGCTGTGAGGAAAACAACAGATGAAAAAGGATGAGATAGTAAAAAAAATAGCAGACTGCGGTGTTGTGGCTGTGGTTCGCGCAGAAAACGCGGAGCAAGCCAAAAAAATATCCGAGGCATGTATTCAAGCCGGTATTGTTGGGATTGAAATTACATTCACTGTACCCGGCGCACTGAAAATCATCGAAGAGCTTTCAAAAGAGTACGATGAAGGACAGATTCTTGTCGGTGCAGGAACGGTGCTGGATAAGGAGACCGCCAGAGCGGCCATCTTGGCTGGGGCAAAATATATTGTTAGCCCATGCCTGGACGTAGAGACGGTTACGCTTTGTAACACCTATGATGTGCCCTGTATGCCCGGCGCAATGACCGTTAAAGAAGCCGTTGAGGCCATGAAGGCCGGAGCTGCTATCGTTAAGATTTTCCCGGGAGAGCTGTTTGGCCCGAAGGTTATTAAGGCGTTTAAAGGACCATTGCCGTACATGAAGATGATGCCGACAGGCGGAGTCAACAAAGATAATATCGGTGAATGGATAAAAGCGGGGGCCGTGGCTGTCGGCGCGGGGAGCAGTTTGACTGCTGGTGCCAAAACGGGCGATTATGCGTCGATTGTTGAAATCGGCAAACAAATGATAGCGGAAGTCAAAAAGGCAAGACAATAATTAATCATCAGTTATCCTCCTAGAACAGCCGAGCAGATGTATTTTGCTGGCGATATGATACTGCTTAGTTCGCGTTTATAATGTAAGGGATTATATTAAACGCGGCAGCAAGTAAGATGATTAATGTGAAGGCCCTATCGCACAGAAGGCATGTTGACAATACTAACCTAGGGCAGCAAACGACTTATCGCATATATAAGGTTGCATAGCAAAAACGCTTCGGAATACCGCGGCGTTTTTGTTATTTGACGGAAGGCTATATTTGTTTGTTTAAAAACCGAAGTGATCCGACATAAAGAAACTTATAAATAGGCAAGGTCCGGCTTTGTCGAAGAAAACTGGACTATACTCATCGCGGTGAACAAAGTATAAACACACGTATTATTCCAACAGAAATATGTGTACACTTAAGGTGCTGATAATAAAAAAATGGGCAAAAGCATCAATTTATACACGACAATAATATTTAGCTTTTAATACAAAAGTGTTTAGATATTGTTAACGCAATGTTCAATTTTAATTTGGTACGCTGTGTTAAAATAGTCAAAGGTGTAAAAAGACACCTAAAAAGGGAACTGATGAATATTGGTTGATCATCTAAAATCAAAGGATAAGGACGGGGTTATGAAGAAGAGAGTTTTTATTGGAGTATCGATTTTTGCTGCGTTAATTATTATAGCCATTGTAATAGTTACCGCAGTAGGGGGAGGCACTGAAAACGCGGTGGCTTCTGTCTTGAAAACAAGGCAGGTGGCGGACACCGTTGATGTGCCCGAGACTGATTACACCACTGAGGTGTATAACAAAATGTTGACCGTGGAGTCGAATTTTGAAAACATGGTTGAAGGGGAGGACTATACGGCCGATCAGATTATCTTGGCTTATGCGTCTGAAGAGGAGCGACTTGCTATTGAAAGCACGCTCGAAGACAGCGGCGCATCACTTGTGGATGAACTGATGGACGGTGTTGTTTTGGTAAAAGTGCCTGAGGGCTCTAGCACCAAAGAATACTACCAGACATTGCAGGATGAACTGGGAACAGTGGCCGCTCAACCTAACTATATCTATAGTATTAGCGATACGGGGAGCTATGACATTGATGGTTTTTTAGAAGAGCAGGCACCCCGCTACTACAAAGGTGAAAAAGAAGGGAGTGCATCATCAGAGGAAGATGCAACCATTGCTTCAACTGATGTAGACGACGTAGATTATGTGACCGAGCCAGAACAGGGCACAGCTAAACCGAATGATGCGTTGATATCCAATGAGTGGTATCTGGATGCTGTTGATGCATTCAGTGCATGGGATAATCTAAGCGGATTCTCGTCGGGTTCTGGCGTTACGGTGGCCATCGTGGACACAGGTATCCAACTAAGGCATCCTGACCTTTATTCCAGCATTGTTGGCGGTGTTTGTTTCACCGGAGAAAACAGAACGGGACAGGACAACCAAGGCCATGGCACACAAGTGGCGGGTATTGTTGCGGCCGAAGCAAATAATAGCAAAGGTGTTGCCGGCGTAGCCCCCGGAGCCAAGTTGCTTGCTGTTAAAGTTTTAGACAAAACAGGATCCGGAACATCGGATAACATTATCAAAGGCATCAACTACGCTGTCGTGGCTGGCGCGGATGTGATTAACATGTCTTTCTCCAGCCCAACCTATGATGCACTGCTGGATACAGCGATTTCAAATGCTGTAAACTCGGGTGTTGTGGTGGTTTGTGCGGCGGGTAATGATGCATCTAGTGACGGATCATGGCCGGCAGACTGTAAGGATGCCATTTCGGTCAGCAGCACAGGTTTGGACGGTGCGTTTTCGTCATTTTCTAACTACGGTGAAGCAACGGATATCGCGGCACCCGGCGAAAGCATGATCTCAACAACTTATAGCAAAACCTATTCTGAAGCGAGCGGAACATCGATGTCCAGTCCGGTGGTGGCAGGTGTTGTAGCACTGATGCTACAAGCGGACAGTTCTTTGAGTGTTAGCGAAGTGAAGGATGTTTTATACCAGTCAGCAGATGATTTGGGGCAGGCTGGAAAAGATATATATTATGGCAATGGGGTTGTCAATGCGAATAAAGCAGTTATGCTGGTTCTTGATGTTGGCGAGCAGGACAACGCATATGCGATTTCTAACGCGAAGGAAGTGGTCAGCGCCATCGATTATGACGGTGATATCGACTGGTTCTCATATACATCAGGTAGTGATAGCGATATTTTGATGCTAAGCGAGGGATTGGATTCTCAATCTCTGGATATCAACATCTACTCTGAGGACATGAATGTAGCCGTTGAGACAACACTTGCGCAAGACCAGGAATACACATTCTCGGCAGCCAAGGGCGAAACCTACTATATTAGTGTTCAAGGCGCAACAGGCGAATACAGCCTGGTTACCTATCAGGATGTCGTGGGTGACACCGAGGCGAACGCGAAGAGCGTTGTGGCCGGCGAAAGCACGGGATCATATATTGAATCGCCCGACGATATGGACGTATACGAAGTGCAGACCGAAGCGAACACGAATATATCCATCAATCTGAATGTGAATGGCGATACAAAGTCGGCACAGATGATGGTTGAGGATACAAGTGGAAACCGACTGTATACGGGTAGCGAGAGCGATGCGGGCGATACGTTTGACATATTAAATACGGAAGAAGGCAGCTATCTTGTCTATGTTTCGGCGTCGACCAGTCTGTCACCTTACTCGCTGGTGATTGAAGAAGACACCAACGGAGATTCTTTTGCTTCGGCAGTCAGCATTGGCGTAAGCGAAAAAATATCTGGCACACTCGAAACGTCGGATGATATTGACTACTTTGTCTTTGTACCGTCTCAGACAAGAAGTTACTATTTCAACTCGACAGGTGACACTGACGTAGCCGTAGTTTTGTATAGCGATACAGGAACCAAGATTGATGAAAATGATGATATCGTTAATCCGGACAACAAGAATCTTTACTATTACAATTGCGGAATATCTAAATATTTGGAAGCCGGAAAGACCTACTATTTTGCATTGCAGTCTTTCTATGGGGACCGAGGCGATTATTCGGTTTCAATGACGACATATGACCCGAACGTGACCTGCAGTATTCCGGACGCCAGCTTGCAAAATTTCTTTGAGCGTTATTATGCACTGACCGATGGTTCACAAGTGCAGATGAGCGTGATGTTGATGACCGACTATATTGCGGTTAAAAACATGAAAAACACAACGAATGTTACCTTAGCTGAGAATCTTGAAACACTATACGTGTACAATTCACCAACGATTACCGACTTGAGTGTTTTTGGGAATCTTCAATATTTGGAGTATGCGATCTTTAACAATACCAAGGTGGAGGAATTCCCAAGACTGATTGGTTGGAACTCGGTTAAGTACTTTGAAATTAGCGATTCCGAAGTCACCGAACTGCCGGACTGGTCGGCTTCCAGCAATCTGCTTAAGGTGGATGTAACCGGCAACTATATCGATTTTTCGGATGGTAGTGCTTCGGCTGTGAATGAAGCCACCATGCAGACCGCAGGTATCGAAGTGGTGAGGAATCATCAGGAATCACTTGGAAAAGTGACCATCACCTGCTCGAATGCGAAGCCGAAGGCATATGAAGATATTACGATTACGGCGAAGGCCAATTCAAAGATAATCGAAGTGGGAGATTCAGCTGAGTATAAGTTTGAAGCCAGATATAATAACGGCGATTGGGAAACCATCTCGGACTGGGGAGAAGACACAATCACCTGGTATGCAGACGGTAGGGGATCATGGCGTATCCGAGTCTCTGCGCGAGTCGGTGGTAACGAGAATGATGAAGGCGTTAAAGCAGTCAAGTCATTGAGCGTTGCTAATCCAGCCCCCATTGACTTAGGTCGTGTGAAACTAACCGGCATATCCAGAAGTGTGATATCTGCCGGAGAAGCGGTGACGCTTGGAGTAGACGTGGACTTGGTCGGTATTCCTGAGCGGTATGCATTGGAGTATCGTGTGCTTTACAGCACAAACGGAGGTTCCTTTACAACTGTGACAGGCTTTGGATGGGATGATTACCCTGAAGCAGGTTTGACAGAAATTGAGATCACCCCGCCAACACCCATTACCGATGCGCGCTATCGCTATGTGGTAGAGTTGCGTGTTAAAGGTGTGACCACAGCCACGCTCTTTGATCGATCAAATATAGAAAGAGTGACATCGTATGCTATTATGCCTCTGAAAAGCGTAACGCTTACGAGTGTGGGGGACACAGAGGGCGTACAGGTGCTACCGGTTGAAGGTATTACGTTGACCGCAGATTCGGAAAACATGCCAGGTTACAAAGAGAAAGCAGCCTATCAGTTTAGTTATCGTAAACAGGGCAGTAAAAGCTGGGTGGTTATCAACGAAGAATACACAACGAACCATAACGTGCAGTTCTTACCCGAAACAGAAGGCATTTACTACTTTAAAGTAACAGCCATGTCCAGCGGCAGAACAACCGTTGATACAGTGGATTATGATTATCGGGGATATACGCTATATAAGAACGCCGAATCCGCAAAAGCAGTATATAACTTGACATCAGGAAAGAAAGACTATGTCAATGGCCAAATGGTGACATTGACGATGGATATTGCTACAAACAGCGACGGCGACGCCGTTGAGTATCAACTGTGGTATTCCACCAATAATAAAGAATACGTGATGCTTGAAGACTATCAACCGATGTCGATGGTGCTTGGCGAAGACTATGACGCTATAGTGAAGGTGCCGGTACTGCCAATCGTGGCCAAGGATACTATCTACTATATTAAGGTGATGATAAGAACCGAAGGCCGAACCAGCGCGGTAGATGCCTCTGCGGTAACGCAGGTGGAAATGCTGACAGCCTATCCGGTCGAGGATGGCGAAATCGGAATCGTCAGTGTTGGAAACACAAATCAACAGCAGAGAATCGGAACGGGTATTACGCTGTATGCAACACATGCGAAAGATGTTGAGTATCGATTTGCATATCAGAAATATGGTACCGATAAGTGGGCCTATGTTAATGCAAAATGGTCTAAATATAGAAGCATTGTGTTTAAACCAAAAAATGATGGGCAGTATAAGTTCCGGGTTGAGGCAAGAAGCAAGACGCGCACGACGATTGACACTGTATCTGAAGAAACGGATTATTATGGGCTTTATAAAAGTAGCCTTGGGGTCCAGAAAGTGGAGGCCTCGTTGAATGCAGACGAGCTCGTCAACAATTCAGCGGGTAACGATGTAGACTTGACATTCAGCGTTGACGGCAATGGAATCGATCAGTACGAAGTACAGATTTCTTACTCAACGAACGGAAGAAGTTATCGTAGGCTTCCCGGATATGAATGGGATTTAGGCGGTCCTGAGTCAGTTGTAGATGCTGTAACAAGCCTTACACTACCTTCGGTAAGAAGGGATACAACCTACTATATTCGTGTTGAAGCAAGGACCAAAGGACATACGCTCATTAATACTTATGATGTATGTGAAGTTGACGTTTATATGGTCGATCCATTGACAAGTATTGATAGCTTTACATCGGATGCTGTGCTTGGCAAGACTGTGCTTGTGGAAAAAACCGATGGACTGACTTTGACAGCAGTGGCAAATGACGATGCAACCTATAAATTCTATTATCGTTTGGAAGGCACAAAAAAATGGAGAGCGATTTCAGCGAGGTATACTAATAATAACCAAGCGTTCTTCCGACCGAGAACGGAAGGCACCTATGAATTCATGGTGAAAGCAGCATCAACAGGAAGAAACATCAACAGACCAGATGTTACAAAAGAGCTTGGTCAAGCGATTAATTTCTACTTTGTAGCTGAGCCAGCGCTAGATGTGACAACAGCCATCTTAGATGAAGATGCCGATTATATCATTGGCACAGAAACCGAGATGGATATGGGAATAATCGCATCGGGTAATGATGCTGGAATGGAATATCGCGTCTTGTACTCGGTAAACGGAGGAAAGACATACAGACCGTTAAATACTTGGCAGACACTCACAACGGCGAGCAACTTTGATGGCATGGTAACAACTACATTGCCCGCTACTCGAATAGAAAGAACCTTTTATATGAAAACGCAGGTGCGCACAATCGGCAGAACCAGCGTGGATGCCCAGAGTGAACCGGTAGTCGTATCAATGCTGGCCGAAGAACGTGAAGTGACAACCGAACTTGTGATTGATGAAGATGTCTATGAGTATACGGACACCATCCCCGCACATATTGCCATCAGTGAACCGGCAAGCGGAACGGTGGAATACAGGCTTGTTTATTCAACGAACGGGAGGAATTGGTATGGTCTGAGTGCACATCCATGGACGGAATATGATGATAGTGGCACTGGATCGATTGATGTCAATTTGAATCTGGTAGAACTGTCGGGTAAAAATAATGTAACGATCCGATTAAAAGCGCGGATTGAGGGTAATACCAAAATTGAGGATTACTCAGACGACAGCTTTGAGCTTTATAACATTGCGCCTGTGCAGACAGCAGAACTGGCGGCGGTCGTAAGCGATGAGGAATACATTACATTGACCACGACAACAGACGATGGCGGATATAACAAGGTGAAGGAATATCGCTACGCTTACGCAATGGCAGGTAAGAGAACCAACACGTGGGTGTATATCACTTCATGGGTTACTGCAGATGAAATTACCTTTACACCGAGTGACAGTGGCGATTATAAATTCAGAGTTCAAGTGCGCAGTCAGGGAAGAAGTGGTATAGACGCGAAAGCCTTTGCAGACAATGCGGAAGACGGATATTATCTTGCTTCCTTGGAAGATGTAGCATTATTGCAAATCGAAGAAGAAGCGTCCGCCAGCCCGAGTGCGAGCCCGAGCGTAAGCCCGAGTGCGAGTGCCGAAGCAAGCCCAAGCGCAGAAGCAAGTGCAGATTCAAGCGCGAGCATTAGTCCGAGCGCGAGCCCAAGTGCCAGCGCAGCGGATAAGCCAGATGACATCAGTAGCTTGGAATATGCGCAGTTAATGGCGCTAGGCGAAGAGGCCAAAATCAGTGATTATACTGAAACAGAAGTGTTGATGGCGGATGTGCTGAGCATTATCATGGTCGAAGACGCACCAGTGGTCGTTGTACAGCTGGGCGAGGACGTGTATGCGGTGATTACTGGATACGCATTGGATGAAACAAACGCGCTGGTGGGCTTAACATTGACTGACCAGAACGGAGAAACAATCCTAGGCGGGACAGAGGATATCCTGCGTGCATGGTACTACACAGCGATTGAACCAGAAGCAGCAGCCAGTGTAACGCCTGAGCTTTCTACAGCGCCCGAAGTTGAGGCTGAAGAGGAAGCAGAGGCGACACCGACACCGACGGTAACGCCTGATGCACCGACGCCTGAGGTAACGGCGCCTGCTCCGGCAGCGAGTGCCAGTGCGAAGGCATCTTAAAAAAAGAAACAACAATAGATAACCAAAAAGCTCAGCTGATTGATGGCTGAGCTTTTTTTGATGCGAAAAAACCGGTTGACGGGAAAGCAAATCATAAGTATTATAAGTTAGTTGATGCTAACAATAAAACGCAATGAGTGAGGGATGGATACGATGAGGAATGAAAAGAAAGTATGGGATCGGTTTGCACCCATGTATGATCGCTTTATGAAGAAAGATATGCCTTTGTACTCGGTGATTATTGAGAGGATTAAGGTGTGTATAAAAAAAGACAAAAATGTGCTGGAGATTGCGACAGGTACAGGAACCATCGCCTTGGGTATTGCGGAATGTACCGATGCAATCGAAGCGGTGGATTTGTCTGCAGAAATGATTGCAAAAGCAAAAAAGAAAGCAGCGCAACAATCAATTGATCATATCCACTTTTCTGTTCAAGATGCCTATGATTTGAAATATGAGGATCAAAGCTTTGATTATGTGATTATTACCAACACACTTCATATCATGCCAAACCCGCAAAAAGCGCTTGAAGAAATCAAGCGCGTACTGAAAAAAGGGGGATATATGATTGCGCCGACCTTTGTACATGCGGGTAGCAAAAAAGCGGCTTTGATGTCTAAGCTGATGTCATGGACAGGTTTTCGCGCTTATCATAAGTGGACACAAATCAGCTTTTGCCGCTTTATCGATGATTATGGATTTGATATCGTACAGGCGGAAATTTTGGAGTCTTCTTTTCCGCTGGTGTATCTTGTTGCAAAGGTTAAATCTAGCTGATACTAAGCGCCTTGGAAGCCATCAGCCTGCATAGGAATCACGATTTATCTATTCTTGCAAATCGTCTTGATCGAAAATCTCCAATTCAAAATTTATGACCGGATAGGTTTTATAGTTGGTGTCATTAAACCGCCACCATTTTTCGCTATCCGCCTCAAAACCCGCTTGCGTCATGGCGTCGGTGAGTAGCCCCAGCATAGTGTTTTCCGAGTATTTAACGACCTGTCCATCAAAACCGATGACACGGTCTGGCGTGGGCATACCCACCACCGGCTGGTTGTCCTTATATAGCGTCACATCCACAGCCGCCCCGCTGTTCAGCGATTCACCCAGTTCGGGGTAAGGAATCAGCTTTTCATCATCGACGATTTCGTAGATTTGCAAAGTGACAAAATATGGCCGATAGGCGTCCCAAAGCATCAGTTGGTATCCCGCTTCTTCAAGCAATGCGGCGGCTTTTGCCAGCTTTTCTCCTGTGCTTTTTTGAATCATCGCATGATCGTTTTTATAAAGTGCACCGACCGTGGAATTGCCTTGTTCATCGGCGTATATGCTGACGTAGTTTATTTCTTGCGCCAGCGTGATATCAACCAGAACGGTGGGCGCGATATCCGACACCTTAACCAGCTGTGAGCGCAAAGTTTCGTCGGATTTATAGTCGTTTAAGTATATTCCTTCGGCAAAGGCTTCTAGGATGGATAAGGGCTCTTCGTCGGTGATGTAGGATGCGGCGACATAGCCTTTCTCATCTCCGTATTCGATATATGCCCATTCAATATCTTCGCTCTCAATCGATGGGTCTAAAACCACCACCGGTTCACGGTCGTAGATCATCCCTAAAAGATTATCCTCTAAAACATTCGGCGAGCTTCGAAAATTCACGCGGCTGGCAAAGTTCTCAGTCAATATCCAGTTGGCGTATTCAGGTTCGGCTAATGTCGGTACCACACTGGTACTGACGGAGGGCGACGCAGAAGCGGAAGCGCTGGGTTCTGTGTCATAGGTTTTTCCTTTGCATCCGGTGAGGGAGAACAAAACTAATATCAATACCACTGTCGTTGCCAGATAGATAATTCTTCTTTTCATGGTGTTTTCCTTCTTAATTCATTTTGCCCTTATTATATATCCATATTTATGTTTTGGAACGAAACTTTGTATAAAATTAATAAGATTTTAATATAAAAAAGCGACTGATCAACAATTATCCTCGTAGATTATGTGAAATTGTAACAAAAGTTGATTATCCTTAAGAAATTAAATATAATGCTTTTAGGTTACATAAAACAGATTTATTATTAGCAGACAACGCGGTCGACATTTTGCCGCCATACAAGGAAACCATGCTGTTAAATCTACTGACAATTCATTTCTTTCTAAGCATTATTGTTATTGTATACAGTGGCTGCTATATTGTTGTGAGAAATTACTCGCCACATTTGATGGATGTGGTCCATCTACTTATTTTTTTGGCGATCTACATCTTTGGTTATATGATTGAGATACATAGTATCTCTTTAGAATCTGCACTGTTTTGGAATCAGTTTCAATACATATCCTTACCCTTTATCAGCTCCTTTTGGCTATTTGTATCACTAAAACACGTGAGGCGTTTACAACGCATTTCTTTCAAACTCCGCGTGGCCCTTTTCCTGTTACCGTCTATAACCTTTCTGTTTCGTCTGACGAATCCTTTGCACCATCTTTTCTATACAGGATATACGTTTGAGATTGTAAATGGCATGGGTATATTACATTTGTTTAAAGGCCCCTGGTACTATGTGCATTATGGCTATTCGATTTTGCAACTGGTGGCGGTGAGTATTGTTTTTTGGAAAGTTTTTCTTAGCAACAGAGGCATTTTACGTGGACAAGCGATTAAACTGGCGATGATTACCCTTTTTGGGTTTATCGGCATTATTATTACGTCGCTCGACATTGGGCATACCGGCCTGGATTATAACGCGATGGCTTTTCCGGTATCCATCATTCTTTTCTTGCTTCTTCTCATAAGAGACGATGCTTTTAATATCAATGCTTTTGCCAGAAACAGAGTTTTTCAAGATTCCAATCAGGCGATTGTTGTGCTGGATGATGAAGATAGAATTGTGGACTATAACAAAAAGGCAGAAGACTATTTTGCAGATCAGGATATGGATTTAGCATATGTTGATGTTAAATCATACCGAAACACACAGCCGGAATTTATTGATGCTTTGATGAGCAATGAAAAAACGGTTAAGGGAAGGGATACGGCGCGAGGCAGGAAGTATTATGAATTTTCGACAGAGAGAATTATCAACCGTTTCCAGCGAGACTGCGGGTATATTAAATACATACAGGACATCACAGAAGAAAAGAAGCATCAGATGAGGCTAGAGTATAACGCCGCGACAGACGATATGACTAAGCTTTATAATCGAAGAGAGTTTTTTGCCCAAACAGAAAAACGCATAGCAGAAGCAAATAGTCAGGGAAAGCGGCTTTTTCTGATGATGATAGACATCGACTGTTTTAAAATTGTCAATGATCGATTTGGGCACATGACGGGCGATTCGGTTATGATTGCGCTCAGTCGTATGTTGAAAGGCCAGCTTAGTGCAAATAGCATTATCGGCCGTTTTGGTGGCGATGAGTTTGTGGTGTTGATGACGCGAGAAACGCGAGAGGATGCTTATCGTGAAGCCGAGAAGTTCCGACAATCATTGGCGAAGAGAAGAATGATTTCCTCCGATCACGAATATCAAGTGACGGTCAGCGTGGGTATCGCTGCCTACCAAAAAGGTATGTCGGTGGATACGCTAATCACGTGTGCGGACAAGGCGCTGTATGCCTCGAAAAACGGCGGAAGGAACCGAATTAGTGTCTTTTAGCGGAGCATTTACCGATGCCCCGCTTATTTTTTGCCGGATAGGTATTATTTTGCACAAAAGCCTATATTTTTTTGTATGAATGCAAGCAGACGATTTAAAAAAACAGCAAATTGTGCTATGATACTGTTTTGGTACTTTGTATAAGTGGGCGTTATGAATTCAGCACGAGTTGACCCGTGATATTGATATAATTTGAACTTTTTTTAAGGAGATTTATATAAAATGAAAGTAGCAGTGATTATGGGCTCCAAATCCGATCTTCCGGTTTTGGAAAAAACCCTCCAAACGCTTGAAAACTTTGGCGTGACGGCTGTGCCAAGAATCATGAGCGCACACCGAACACCCAATCAGGCGCATGAGTTTGCCGCAGGTGCCGAAAAAGACGGCATTGAGGTGATTATTGCGGCGGCAGGCAAAGCGGCGCATCTGGCCGGTGTTTTGGCGGCGTATACTGTGTTGCCGGTCATTGGTCTGCCGATTAAGTCGTCTACCATGGACGGGCTGGACTCGCTATTGTCCACGGTGCAGATGCCGGCAGGTATCCCAGTGGCCACGGTGGCGATCAACAGCGGCGAAAATGCCGCATTGTTGGCGGTGCAGATTTTGGCGGTGAAGTACCCCGAGCTTAACCAAAAGCTAAAGACCTACAAAAAGCAAATGGAAGAAAAGGTGATGCAGGCAAACAGTGAACTGATGGAGGAGTTGAACTGATGGAAAAGCGTGAGCAATTATACGAAGGCAAAGCAAAAAAGGTGTATGCCACCGAAAACCCTGATTATGTGATTGTGGATTATAAAGACGATGCCACCGCTTTTAATGGCGAAAAGAAGGGCACCATCGTGGGCAAAGGCGTGGTCAACAACCAGATGAGCAATTATATGTTTAAATTATTAGAAGCCGAAGGCATTCCGACGCATTTGGTAGAGGAAATATCCGCACGTGAGACCATTGTCAAGAAGGTGGAAATTGTGCCGGTTGAAGTGATTGTTCGCAATATTGCGGCGGGCTCACTTTCCAAGCGTCTGGGGTTGCCCGAAGGGACCAAAATGGCTAAAACCGTTTTGGAATATTGCTACAAGGACGATGATCTGGGCGACCCGATGATTAACATCTATCATATTGATGCACTTGGGCTGGCCACGCGCGAAGAGATGGATAAAATCGCCGAATACTCTTTTAAAGTCAACGAGGTTTTAATCGAACGACTGAAAAAGATGGATATTCAACTGGTGGATTTCAAATTGGAGTTTGGTCGATTCAAAGGCGAGATTGTTTTGGCGGATGAAATTTCGCCGGATACTTGCCGTTTTTGGGACATCAATACGGGTGAAAAACTGGACAAAGACCGTTTCCGGCGCGATCTTGGCGGCGTGGAAGAAGCCTATGAAGAAGTGCTTAAAAGGCTGATGGGTGAATAAATGGCGTTTAGAAAACTAAAATACTATAGTCGAATCAAACCACGCTTTGACAGCATGAATGAAGAGTGTGGTGTGTTTGGCATATTCAGAAAAGACGATTTTATCGAAGCGGCAGATGCGGTGTTCTATGGACTGTATGCCCTCCAGCATCGTGGACAGGAGAGCGCAGGCATTGCCATTTCCCGAAAGGGGCGCATCGATTATTACAAGGATATGGGTCTGGTCGCCGAAGTGTTCAGAGGCGAACGGGTGAGCGAATTTTACGGCGCGGATATTGCGGTGGGGCATGTGAGATATTCCACCACAGGCCGCTCGTCGGTGACAAATGCACAGCCGCTGGTGGTGTCGTATAAAAGCGGAACTCTGGCGCTGACGCATAATGGTAATCTGATTAATGCGTCGGGATTGCGCGAGGAGCTGGAAGAACAAGGCGCGATTTTTCAAACGACGATAGACACCGAAGTGATCGCCAACTTGATTGCTCGTCAGGCGTCAGATGGGATTGTTGAAAGCATCAAAAAGACCATGGCGCGCCTCAAAGGCAGTTATGCCATGACCGTGATGACCAAAGACAGACTCATCGGTGTGCGTGACCCGCAGGGCATCCGTCCGCTTGCATTGGGGCGCATTAATGATTCATACGTTTTGGCCAGCGAAACCGCGGCTTTTGACGCAATTGACGCTGAATATGTTCGGGATATCAAGCCCGGTGAAGTCGTGGAGATTTCAAAAGAGGGTATCGTGTCGCACATGACACCAGCGGCCGAAAAAACGGCGCTGTGTATTTTTGAGTATGTATACTTTGCACGCCCGGACTCATACATCGAAGGCGTTTCGGTTTATGAGGCCAGAGAAAAAGCAGGGGCTTTGTTAGCCAAGCGTTTCCCGGTGGATGCGGATATTGTTTCGGGTGTGCCGGACAGTGCGCGGCCTGCGGCTTTGGGCTACGCCGAGGAGAGCGGCATTACCTACAAAAAAGCATTAGCGAAAAACCGATATATCGGGCGGACATTCATCCAGCCCCAGCAGTATATGCGAGAGAGGGGCGTTAAGATTAAGCTCAATGCCTTGCGCCGAAATGTGGAAGGCAAACGGGTGGTTTTGGTGGATGATAGCATCGTGCGGGGCACGACATCCAAGAAAATCGTTGAAATGTTAAGAAGTGCTGGCGCAAAAGAAGTGCATATGCGCATCTCTTCACCGCCGGTTATTGCGCCTTGCTATTTTGGTATTGATACTGCATCGCATGAACAGCTGATTGGCGCAAAAAACTCGATAGAAGAAATACGAAAACTGATTGGCGCAGATTCGTTAGCCTATCTTTCGTCTGAGGATCTGTTGGAAACAGCTAAAGAAGCGGGTCTGGATTTTTGTAGCGGTTGCTTTACCAAAAACTATCCAATCGATGTGGAGAAGGAAAGAGGCAAAGGGAACAAACTGATTTTGGAACAAAACGAAGAGTAAGTGAAAGGGTATATTTAGATTAATGGGAATAAATTATAAGGATTCAGGAGTGGATACTGCGGCAGGACAAAAAGCCGTAGAGCTCATGAAAGAACATGTGAAACAAACATATAACGACAGCGTGATGGCAGACCTTGGCGACTTTGGGGCCATGTATGACATAGGGAACGGAGACGTATTGGTTTCGGGCACCGATGGTGTTGGAACCAAAGTGATGGCGGCGTTTACGCTGAACCAGCATGAAACCATCGGTATTGACTGTGTGGCCATGTGCGTGAATGATATTGTCTGCCATGGTGCCAGACCGATGTTTTTCTTGGACTATTTTGCTTGTGGGAAACTGGAACCCAAAACCGCATCGCTGGTGATTAAAGGGGTGGCGGAAGGCTGTAAACAAGCGGGTTGTGCGCTGATTGGTGGAGAAACGGCAGAGATGCCGGGTTTCTATCAGCAGGGCGAGTATGATCTGGCCGGTTTTTCGGTGGGCATGGTGAAGAAAGAAAAAATCATCAATGGCAAAAACATCAAAGCTGGCGATGTCCTGATTGGCCTTGCGTCTTCGGGCATCCATTCCAACGGGTTTTCTTTGGTACGCTCGTTGGTCAAAATGCAGGTGGAGGTGCTAAACAGCCCCATCCATGCGTTTAATAAAACGTTGGGCGAGGAGCTTTTGACCCCGACAAGAATCTATGTAAAATCAATTCTTGAACTCATTAAGAAATTCAATATCAAGGGCATTGCCCACATCACGGGCGGTGGCTTTTATGAGAATATACCGCGTATTTTACCTGAAGGATTATCAGCAAAAATATATCTGTCCGCTTTTGACACTTTACCCGTTTTTGATATGCTGGTTGCGGAAGCCAAATTGACGCAGCAAGAAGCCTACAGCACGTTTAATATGGGTATTGGTATGGTTGTAGCCGTGGATAAGCGCATCGCTGACAGTGTTTTGACTAAACTGATTGAACTGGGCGAGACGGCCTATATTATGGGTGAAGTGGTGCGGGATAACGCGGGAGTAATACTTTGCGACTAAAAAGATTGGTGATTATGATATCCGGCGGCGGCACCAACATGCAGGCGTTGATGGATGCAATAGGAAAAGGCGAAATTGCTGCCGAGATTGTAGGCGTTATTGCCAGCAACGAAAAAGCATATGGCATCACGCGCGCCGAGCAAGCGGGAATACCCACACAGGTTGTGGCACGAAAAGCATTCTCCTCATTCGAGGCGTTTAATGTGACCAATTTGGCCGCCATCGAAGCATTCAAGCCGGATGGTATTGTTTTGGCGGGGTATCTTGCTATGATCTGCCCAGAAATTATCAACACATACCGAAATCGAATTATCAATATTCATCCGTCATTAATCCCTTCCTTTTGCGGAAAAGGGTTTTACGGCAAAAAAGTGCATCAGGGCGTTTTGGATTACGGTGCCAAGCTGTCGGGGGCGACGACCCATTTTGTGGACGAAGGAGCCGATACCGGCCCGGTGATTATGCAAAAAAGCGTACCCGTGATGGACGATGATACAGCGGAAAGCCTGGCTTCTCGGGTTTTGAGCGTCGAGCATGAGATTTTGGTGCAAACGGTTCGCGCATTTTGCGCGGACAAAATAGCGGTTAATGGAAGAAAAGTAAGCCTAACGGTTTAAAATATTTTATAGATGGAGGGAAGAACTTAAAATGAGCAGAGCTTTTTTAAGCGTATCCGACAAGACAGGTATTGTGGAATTTGCCAAAGGGTTGACGGCGGCAGGGTATGAACTGCTGTCCACCGGCGGCACCAAAAAGGTATTGGAAGAAGCAGGCTTAGCCGTGACTTCGGTGAGTGATATCACAGGTTTTCCGGAGTGTTTGGACGGCAGAGTGAAAACGTTGCACCCCAAGATTCACGCCGGAATTTTGGCCATGCGCGGCAACACGGCGCATATGCAGACCTTAAAAGACCTTGAGATTGAACCCATCGACATCGTGGTGGTCAACCTTTATCCGTTTAAGGAAACGATATCCAACCCCGATGTTGTACTGGCTGATGCGATTGAGAACATCGACATTGGCGGGCCTACGATGTTGCGTGCGGCAGCCAAGAACTGGCAGGACGTGGCGGTGATTATTGACAGCGCCGATTACAGCAGGGTGTTGGATGAACTAAAATCTGACGACGAAGTCAGCCGAGAGACCAAGTTTGCTTTGTGCGCCAAGGTGTTTGAGCACACAGCCGCGTATGATGCGATGATCAGCGGATATTTACGCACCATTACCGAAGAAAAATTCCCTGAGAAGTTGACACTGACCTTCGAAAAGCAACAAGTGATGCGCTATGGCGAAAACCCGCATCAGCAGGCGATGTTCTACCGTGAACCGCTCTTTAATCAGGGCACATTGGTGGACGCAGAGCAGCTGAACGGCAAAGAACTTTCCTTTAACAATATCAATGACGCCAACGGTGCGCTTGATGCGTTGCGCGAATATGATGAGATTACTGTAGTGGGAGCGAAGCATGCGAACCCTTGCGGTATCGGCAGCGCAGACAACGTATACGATGCCTATATGAAGGCATATGAATGCGATCCGGTTTCGATTTATGGTGGCATTGTGGTGACAAACACCACAGTGGATAAAAAATGCGCTGAAGAGATGGCGAAAATTTTCTTGGAAATCATCGTAGCACCCGATTATACCGATGATGCGCTGGACGTTTTGAAGAAGAAAAAGAACTTACGGGTATTAAAACTTCCATCGATTAAACAGAAAATTAAGCCGGAAGCGATGGATATGAAAAAAGTCGCGGGCGGCCTTTTGGTGCAGGATATCAACAACATTTTGTTGGATGGTGATATTAAATGCGTCACCCAAGTGAAGCCGACCGATGCACAGATGGAGGACCTTTTGTTTGCTTGGAAGGCGGTCAAACACATCAAATCCAACGGCATTTTGGTGGCCAAGGATAAAATGACCTTGGGCATCGGCCCGGGACAAGTGTCCCGCGTTTGGGCGGTTGAAGCCGCGCTTGAGCGGAGCGGAGAAGCGGTGAAAGGTGCCATTGTGGCGTCGGATGCGTACTTCCCGTTTGCTGATTCTGTGGAATTGATGGCCAAGGCGGGCATCGCCGCTATTATTCAGCCGGGCGGATCGATACGGGATGAAGATTCGATCAAGGCTTGCGATGCGGCAGGGATCGCGATGGTCTTTACTGGACTAAGACATTTTAAACACTAAAGCAAAGGACAAAAATAGATGAAAGTATTGGTTGTCGGTGGCGGCGGACGCGAGCATGCCATCATTAAAAAACTCAAAAAAGAAAAAGACGATTTGCAGATATTTTGTGCACCCGGAAACGGCGGCATTGGCGAAGAAGCACTTTGCGTACCCATTGCGGCGACCGATCTTGACCGCATCTGTGAATATGCACAGATTCAAAAGTTTGATCTGATTATCGTGGCGCCGGATGATCCGCTGGTGGCAGGGCTGGTTGACCGGCTGGAAGCGCTGGGACTACGCGTATTTGGCCCAAATAAGGAAGCGGCTCAGATTGAAGGCTCCAAGGTGTTTGCCAAAGATCTGATGAAAAAATACGATATCCCCACGGCCGATTACGCGGTGTTTGAGGATTTTGACAAAGCCAATTCGTATTTAGAAACCGCCAAAATCCCCATCGTCATCAAAGCAGATGGATTGGCGCTGGGCAAAGGTGTGCTCATCTGCAAGACGCGAGATCAGGCATTTGAGGCGCTGGAGCTGATTATGAATGACAAAAAGTTTGGCGATGCCGGTAACCGCGTGGTGATGGAAGAATATATCGAAGGGCCGGAGGTCTCGATCTTAAGCTTTTGTGATGGAGAGACCATTGTTCCGCTACCCTCGGCGCAGGACCATAAAAAAGCGTTTGATCATGACGAGGGAAAGAACACCGGCGGTATGGGGACGTTTTCACCGTCCGACAAATATACCCCCGAGATTCAAAAAGAAGTGGAAGAAAAGATTATTCTACGGACGCTGAGTGCACTTAAAAGCGAAGGTATTGAGTTTAAGGGCGTTATTTTCTTTGGTCTGATGCTGACGGAAGACGGGCCTAAACTTTTGGAATACAACGCACGTTTTGGCGATCCGGAAGCACAGGTGGTGTTGCCAAAACTGGAAACCGGGTTGATGGATATTATCGATGCGGTGATTGATGGGCATTTAAAGGATATCGATTTTCGATTTAATATCAACTATGGCGTCTGCGTGATTATCGCCTCGGGCGGTTATCCGGATAAATACGATAAAGGGTATCCGATTGAGGGGCTTAAGGATGTGGACGAGGACGTGGTGGTCTACCACGCGGGCACCAAGGCGGCCAATGGGCGTATGTACACTTATGGCGGGCGCGTGCTGGGCGTCACAGGCTTTGGGCGCAATATCGAAGAGGCCAGAAAAAAAGCCTATAAGAATGTTAAAAAAATCAAGTTTGAGCATATGCAGTATCGGACGGATATCGGCATAAAATAGGGGACATAAAGATGATTACAATCATTGCGAACGAAAAAGCGATTAAGATTAAAGCTGGACAGAATTTTGAGGATATTTTAGACGAGCATTTTCCAGACCTTAAATACGTAACCAATGTCGTGGCGGACGGGGTTTTGCGGGAGCTCTTTGAGCATTACAAAGATGAAAATGAGCTTGAGTTTATTTCGGCCAAAACCAACGAGGAAGCGGCCAGAACCTACGCCAGAGGCGTTAGCTTTTTGCTGTACCGTGCAGTAAAAAAATATTATCACGGAAAAAGAAAAGTGATAATTGACCATGCGCTCAGCGGGGGGCTCTATTGTGAGATGGCCGACGGAGAACCGATTGTGCCACATGATGTGGTGGAGATTGAGCGGATTATGGGGGAAATGGTCGAAGCGGATACCAACTTTATCTATAACAAAGTGCCGAAAGAAGCGGCGATTAAGCTGTTTGAAAATGATGGACAGATGGACAAGGTTGAGCTTTTGAAGTATCGCCCTTTGAGCTATTTTCGATATTATGAAAACGACGGTGATATTAATTACTTTTTTGGCAAGATGGTGCCTTCCACTGGCTATCTTAAAGACTTTAAGCTATTCACATATGCGCCGGGGTTTATCGTAAAATATCCTTCGCCTTACCAGACAGAAACGCATGTGTTGGAAGAAGAGCCAAAGCTTGCAGCCACCTTTAATCGCTCAGAGCGCTGGGCAAGGCTTTTGCATGTGGCCAATGTGGCGGATATCAATATGCTTGAACAAAACGGCGAGCTTGCCGATTTTATCAAAGTCAACGAGACGTTGCACGAATCCCAGTTGGTGGAGATCGTCAAACAGATTGTCTCTCGCCCCCAGGCGCGTTTGATTCTGATCGCAGGTCCGTCGTCTTCGGGTAAAACCACGTTTGCCGGACGGTTACGCACGCACTTAAAGGTGTTGGGAAAAACCAGCTATTCCGTATCTTTAGATGATTATTATATCGACCGAGATAAATTGCCGTATGATGAAAACGGCAAGCAGGACTTTGAAACCATAGACGCGCTGGACACACATCTTTTTAACCAAAACATGGTGTCGCTTTTGGACGGCAAGGAGACCAAACTGCCGATTTTTAGTTTTAGCAAGGGCAGCCGTGAAAAAAAAGGCAGAAAGATGACGTTGGATAAGAATGCACTTTTGATTGTAGAGGGCATTCACGGATTAAACGAGGAACTAACCCGCTTAATTCCGCATGAGAACAAGTTTAAAATCTTCATCTCACCGCTAAACACACTGAACCTAGATAACCACAATATTGTCTACCCCGAGGATTTAAGATTGCTTCGGCGTTTGGTGCGCGATCAACGTGCGCGGGGATATGAGGTATCCACCACGTTGGAGATGTGGGAGGACG
>JBFLKV010000166.1:0-5097 GCA_040883365.1 Eubacteriales bacterium | reverse complement strand
GCGAAGCGGTGGACAGCGATGAATTCATCGCACTGGAATGGGCACGTATTCCGCACTTCTATCGCGCCTTTTATGTGTACCAATATGCCACGGGTTTCTCCTGCGCCATCACAATCGCAAACAACATCTTAAAAGAGGGAAAACCCGCCGTGGATGCCTACAAGCAATTCTTAAAAAGCGGAGGCAGTGACTATCCTTTAGAAGAACTAAAGATTGCGGGAGTTGACCTTGTTTCGGGGGCGCCGGTGGATATCTGTATGAAGGAATTCAAAAGCGCGCTGGATGAACTAAAACAGCTTTTTTAACCCGCTTTTTCCGCCCCTTTCCCGTCAGGAATGGGGCTTTTTTCATCCCTTGTTTATATTGACTTTTTAATACTTATGGTGTATAAATATGAAGTACAGTCAAACGCAAAATTCATATGATTCCAGTGTTAATATTTTTAAATAGCATTTCTTGATTGTTTCTTTTCCAGGCTCTTTGATTGCTTTTTATTCCCTGCCGACAATTTAGATTGTTAATTTTTAAACAAACAACCGTGATTATTATATTTTATCATCCCCAAGAAAGGAAATCTGACATTTTGGATATTCGACTATTAGAGGAAAAAAATCTGGCAGATTTGCGGGAAATCGCAAAACTTGCTGGTGTCAAAGGCACAGCCAAATACAAAAAAGATGAGCTCTTGCAGCTTTTGATCGACTTGGAAATCGAGGGAGAAACCCAACGCGCCATTCGTGAAGAGGAAGCCGAAAAAGCCAAACAGGAAGAAAAACCCACTGAAAAGACCGATGAAGACGACACTGACAAAAAAGTGGAGTACGTTGAAGGCAACGACGCCGTCAACGAGCTGCTTAACACCGGCGACTGCAAAAAGGCTGAAGGTGTTTTAGAAGTACATCCCGATGGTTTTGGCTTTCTTCGTGCCGAGAACTATCTGCCCGGCAACAAAGACATCTATGTTTCCATGGCCCAGATAAGAAAATTCGGGCTTCGGACAGGCGACAGAGTCACCGGCAAAACCCGTCCTGCAAAAGACGGCGAAAAGCTTCTGGCTTTGCTCTATATTGAACGCATCAATGACGAATCCGTCAAAGCTGCCCGCAGCAGGAAACCTTTTGAAGAACTAACTCCAATTTTCCCAGACGACCGCTATACACTGGAAAATGCCAAAACCGCGCGTGAACTTTCGATTCGCATTATCGATCTCATCGCGCCGATCGGCAAAGGTCAACGCGGTATGATCGTATCTCCGCCAAAAGCCGGTAAAACCGTTCTCCTGAAAAAAATCGCTAACAGCATCACTGATAACTACCCAGATACGCACCTGATTGTGCTTTTAATCGATGAGCGTCCTGAGGAAGTGACCGACATGCAGCGCTCCATCGACGGCGAAGTGGTTTACTCCACTTTTGACGAAAAGCCTGAGAACCATGCACGCATTTCAGAAATGGTGTTGGAACGTGCCAAGCGGTTGGTTGAACAGGGCAAAGATGTGGTGATTCTTTTAGATTCTATCACCCGTCTGGCCAGAGCCTACAACCTCACCATCCCCCCGACCGGCAGAACCTTGACCGGTGGGCTCGATCCCGGATCACTCTATAAGCCCAAACGTTTTTTTGGTGCCGCACGAAACATCGAGTTTGGTGGTTCTTTGACCATCATCGCGACCGCGCTGGTAGAGACCGGCTCTCGCATGGATGAAATCATATTTGAGGAGTTTAAAGGCACAGGCAATATGGAAATCCACCTGGACAGAAAGCTCTCGGAAAAGCGGATTTTCCCCGCCATCGACCTTTCAAAATCCAGCACTCGCCGCGAAGATTTGCTCTTGACCAAAGAAGAGTTGGCCGGCATATGGAATATGCGTAAAGTAATGGCCGGTGGCAACAGCGCCGACGTCACCGAACAGCTGATTGGTATGATGATGAAAACAAAGAGCAATGAGGAGTTTTTAAATCGCCTCAAAGAATGGCTATCGACCTTTAAAAAAGAAGGCTATAAACTATTATAAGAAAATCACAAAAGCGGGCACATGTTGCCCGCTTTTTTTAGTCTCTATTACTTATATCCCATTGTTTCTTCCAGATACACGCTATGAAAGCCGTTGGGCTAGAAGTGCCATCACTTCCCTTTTGCCTTTTCCTTCTTCGCAAACAACGGTTAATATTATAATGCAAATTATGACTCTATGCTTTTAATCATACACTACATGTCTTTAAAACTATCTTTATAGACCAGTTCCATCTCAAAGCTACCGTCTTTCACCGACTGGCGAAAAGCCTTGGCATCATATGTTTTGTCCTCTTTTTGCTGGTTTTTGTTTTCCGAATAAACTTCCAGCGTTTTACCAATATCGATTTTTTCGGATATGTTCGTAAACGCACGCATACCGCATATGAATATGACCATAAACAGCACCGATATAATAACGACCGATCCCACCACTGTGATCATTCGAATCCCGGGTGCTGATCTGGCCATCCATAAATTCCAAAGCGATGCAGCGGCCATCATGCCGTTAATCATCACCGCCCAGTTGAATCCGCGCGAACTCCCTTTTTTAACTTGTAGATGTCCATAAACCAAAATAGCCGTCAAACCACCGGTGATAATCGTCGCTGACGGAGACCCAGTAACAATTAAAAATAGCAAGGTTAATGCACCATATAGCGCAATATCCACAATCATTACACTATTGGCACGCTGTATGGTTAATATGTGTTTTGAAATATCCTGTTTTGTCATCTTTTTCTCCTTATATCGTTATGTAGTATTGACTTCTCTCGTTATAAATCCAGTGCTGTCTTGAGCGCTTCTTGCGCCGTTTCTTCACAAAAAACGTCTTTTAATATCACACTGTTCATCAGCCAATCTTGCTTTTCTGGCGTTTCCATCGCTTGTCTTCGTTGCCAACGCCAACGTTTTTTATTGCGCTTTAAGTTTTTAAAGGTCTTTCTAAAGCGAATTGCCCAAGGATATGTGCCTTGGGAATAGACCACAAAGAAAAGAAAGATAAAGAACAGAATATCCACAGCCCAAATCAACATAACCAAAGGACCTAGCTGCGCTGAGATGCCCGTAACAAAATACACCATATCAAAATAGATTGATTTTACAAGCACCAAATAAAAGGCAAACGCAGGCTTATAGGAGGATAGAGCAAGCGCCAGCATTAACACAGTCAAGTTAATCACATGATATGTCATCGGATTATAATTAGCATAATCAATCAAGGCAAAGATGATATTTTCTAGCAAAACAATAACGGTCAGCCAGCGCGCAATGCGCAATACCCTCAATCGCCATTTTGTGTTTTGCGCTATGTCTCGCATCCTCTTTTCATCCTTTTCTAAAGCACCTTTTTCGATATAGCGGATATCATGTTGCCCGACTTCTTGATCTCCAACATGCCCGCCCGCCAGGTTTTGGTTTTTAATCTTAAATGGCAATGTTTCACCTAAGTCGATATCTTTTGGCATCTTTGCATAGGCAATACAAGCTTTCGAAAACCAAATAACTGTTAATATCGACCATGCCATGAATAAAACATCGGTGTTACCACTAAAAAGATCAATGACTACAATAATGAGACTATAAATGTAGGGCATCAAACCCATATACAGCCCAAACACATTGGCTGATCGCGCCACAAAAAAACCTACTAACATCAAACCCGAAAAAGCGATATAAAAAAAGAGCTCAAAAAAACTGAAATGATCTATATCCTGTAGCACACCCGCCAATATGTTGATAGCCACTGCCGTTAAAATTAAAATAACACCGCTGCGATAATTCTTTATATGTTTGATTGTCTTTTCCAAACTAGTCCTCCTGTGTATGGGTAAGCGCCATATAATCCTTAAGCGTTACCCCTTATAATAGAATATTTTAATCTAATGCGCTTTATAGGAATCTTTCTAACCCATCTCGCTTAGATCAATTCTATATTGATTCTATTCCCCAATCGATTGGGTCAATCCCATTCGCTTTGAGGAAATCATTGGTTTTCGAAAACGGCTTAGAGCCAAAAAATCCGCGATACGCCGAAAGCGGCGACGGATGTGGCGACTTTAGAACCAAGTGCTTCGGATTGGTAATCAGGCTGGCTTTACTGCCCGCAAACGCACCCCAAAGGATGAACACCACCGGCTTTTCCCTTTGGTTGACCAAAGAAATGATTTGGTCGGTAAACGTCTCCCAGCCAATGCCGTGATGCGACGCAGCTTTATGCGCCCGAACGGTTAGGATTGCGTTTAACAAAAGCACGCCCTCGTCCGCCCATTTTTTAAGGGTGCCGTGGTTGGGCGGTGCGATGCCTAAATCGTCCTGGAGTTCTTTATAGATATTCACGAGCGACGGCGGAATGGTGACATCCTTGCTGACCGAAAAGCAAAGCCCATGTGCCTGTCCTTCGCCATGGTATGGGTCTTGTCCGATAATCACCGCCTTGATATCCTCATAGGCGGTTAAGTGTAGCGCGTTAAATATCTCATCCGCTTTAGGAAAAATCTCCCGTTGGCTATACTCTTTTTTTAAAATAGCTCTTAGCTTCAAGTAATATTCTTTTTCAAACTCGGGCGCCAGAATGCCCTGCCAGTCATTTTCAAACTTAGCCGCCATCGTTGCCCCCATCATCAGATTCCATAACATCCGGTTTCTTCTTTAAAAATATCTCATAGCCAATCTTGATGATTGCCGCAACAGGCACCGCCAAAATCATGCCGCTAATGCCCATCAGCCAACCGCCGACATAAACCACCGCCATCACAACCAGCGGCTTTAAATCAATCGCCTTGCCCACCACCGTGGGCGTAATGATGAACTCGTCTATCACCTGCAAGACCAGCCCAATGCCGATGACAAACAGGCTCATAAACCAAAAGTCGGGTAGGACTTGTGCCAGTGTAATGATTGCCGCCAGCGCGATACCAATCCAAACGCCAAAAACAGGCACCATATTTCCGATGCCCATCAGTACACCCAGCCACAACTCACCTTTGATTGAATCCTCTGAAATTTTTGCGTCCAGAAACGTTAGCGCCAGTGTGGACACCACAATAATGACCACCATGGCAATCAGTTTACCCATCACAT
>JBFLKV010000021.1:0-5373 GCA_040883365.1 Eubacteriales bacterium | reverse complement strand
GCATACAGGGTTTTAAAAGTATCCGAATTAACGTCGTAGGGGTATTCTTCCATCAGCGCCAGTATGCTGTCGTCCGTGGCGGCTGAATCGATGATATATTGCTCAATATTCAAGCTTCCGCCGTCATCATTGAGTTGGGCGTATTTGGTCAGTTTATAAGGGGTGGGTACAAAATCTCGGATAAAATCTTCGCCATTGGTCATGATTTCCCGCGAGAGGATGTCCTTTAGTAAGTCCAGCGCATATTCATCGGCTTCGGCTGAAATATAAGTATAATCCACAAAGTTATCCAGTGAATTGGCGGTGTAGACCACGCGAGTTAGATTGGCTTGCGTGATAGCGCCCCATTTGCCGTATCGATCGATGTCCATGCCTAAGAGAGAAAGACAGGCTTGGATTTCCAAAAGCAGACGGTTGTCTTCGTCTACGTTCTGGTCGGCGAGCTCGGCGTAGATATATTCATTAAGCGCTTCCTCGCTTTGCTGTGCGGCTGGCGTTGTGAACATAAAAGCTTCTTCGGTGGTCTTTTGCTCATCGCCGTCCTGATACCAAAGATTATAGATGTATTGCGTGTTGGGCGAAAGGTCGTTGAGTACAGCGTAGAGGGTACCGTCTACAACCGTTGCATTTAGGGTATCCTCAATACCGGTCAGAATAAAACCGTATTCCGTAACATCTGGGTTCGTCGGCGTAAACTCGGCGCTGATGATCGCGTGAGTGCAGCCAAAGAACGCGG
This sequence comes from Eubacteriales bacterium, assembly GCA_040883365.1. GTDB lineage: Bacteria > Bacillota > Clostridia > Christensenellales > CALMFG01 > CALMFG01. Next base: position 4,637 of record JBFLKV010000021.1, on the reverse strand, counting down.
TTGTGTTAAAAGCAAGGGTATATTCGGGGGCCGGGGTGGCGGTGGCAGAAACGGTGGCGGTCGGCGCCACAGTCGGGGTGCTTTCGGATTTTGCCTGTCCACAGGCGCTTAAGACAAAGAGGATGACTAAAAAGACGAGTAGTATCGGCGTGAGTTTTTTATTCATGTAATTAATTCTCCAAAGGTTCAATCGCTGGCGATAAAGCCAAAGCCTCCTGTGAGATAACAGTGCCCAGATATATCCAACGATATGGATGCGCCGTATCGGGATAGAAGCCATATTCAGCAGCGTGTTTATACAGATAGTTATAAATTTCTGTGGATAGTATTGTATCATCTGCGGGCGTAAAGTCAACTGAAACCAAGTATTCGTTTAGACAAAAGCCGGGAACGGCTTTGGTTTCCTGCCGGGTAAGGTGCCAAAGAGCACTGAATTTCAAAGCCTCATTTTTCCCGTAGCTGCCGCAATAGGCGGCCCATGTTTTGGGTGTGCTCCGAAGCGAGAGGGTGACAGGCATCGGGGAATCCGTACGGTTTTTGTAGTCATCATTCATATAGGTGTAGGCGATAGCCGCAGGCAAGAGAAGCGAAAACGCGGTTTGCGTGTTTTCGGAGCCGGAAAGCGTAAATTTGCTTTCTGGGTTATTGCTAAGCGTAATCACCCAATCGGATTGTGTGTCCGCAAAATAGACTTTGTTTTTTGCGGCAATAGCGGCCAGGGTGATATCCAACGATGCGTTTAGGGTGTCTCTTCCATAGAGATTGATTAGTGATTTTGTCTCATCGTCACTTAACTCACCGTTGATCAATCCGGCGTATTTTTCCTGAAACTCGGCAGAATCCACAACAAAGGGGTAGGCCACAAATGCGGCACTGGCTTCTTCGTCTTGCTTTAAAGCATCCAACACCAACTGGTCACAGTCGATAGAAGCACCGTTTTCGGTATACGCCGCGTAAGGGGTCAGTGAATAGCCGCTGACGACGAAGGGACGCAAAACAGCTTCTTTGTCTATGCTGGGGTTTACACGCAAGATGTCTTTTAGGGTGTCGAGAAAAGGTTCGGTAAACATGCCGGTAATCAAGCTCCAGTCACAGATGTGATTGACAGAGGTAAAACTATATTCCAGCATCAAAATAGCGGATTTTGTTTCAAAATCGTATTCGCCAAATTCACCGATATCAAAGCCGAGCAACGAAAGACAAGCTTCGGTCTCATAAGCCAGTCGCTTTTCTTCGATATCTTCACGCGAACCTTCGGGAAATGCGTTGGCCAAAAGTTCATCCACTTGAGAGAGGGTAAGAATCTGTTTGGGGGTAGAAAATTCCATCATGTTTCGTGCATATAGCTTTTTATCATCCTCAATTGTATAAGAGACAATGAGGTAGTCTGTATCTGATTCAAGGCGGTCGGTTCGGGCAAAAATAAAATCGCCACTGGACTCGGCCGCGAGTTCAAATCCGGTGTTATTCAAGGTATCGCGTACCAAAAATCCGTAGATGGCGGAATCGTTTTTCTCGCTGTTAAGTTCTGCGCAAATCAAGGCTCGTTGACTGCCGACGAGTGTGGGGCTATGGATGGTGACCGAGAAGCTGTCCGACAAATCGTCCGCACTCGGGAAAGAGAGGGTGCTATACGCGCTGGGTGAGGCAGAGGGTTCGTTTATCGAGACCATTTTGGCCTCTTGGCTCAGGCTGGAAATCAAAAGACGTACACCCAAATAGGCACTTAAGCAAAGTGCAATAAAAATAAAAAGCGCAAAAATAATAAGAGCTTTTGAAATTTTCTTTTTTTGGGCGTGTGTTCGTCTGGTTTTGTTTTTTTTCGTCTTGGGCAAACCGATCAGCCTTCCGTAATTTTTATATGAATATTTCTATGTCGAGGGCCATCATATTCGGCAAAATAAACCGACTGCCAAGTGCCAAGCACCAGATGTCCGCCGGTGATAATCAAACTTAAAGATGGGCCGGTGAGCAATGTTTTGGTATGGGAATCCGAATTGTTTTCAAAATGGTGAAAACCTTGATTGGGCACGGTTCGCTCTAATGCAAAGGCAAGGTCGCGTAGCACGTCCGGATCGCCGTTTTCGTTGATGGTGACACCCGCTGTTGTGTGAGGAATAAAGACCAGAGCGGTCCCTTCAGTCACGCCGCTTTTTTTCACCGCGTTTTTAACAGTCTGGGTAATATCGATAAAACAAATACGTTTAGGGGTGTTGATGGTGTGATGAGAATGCATGAAAGCTCCTTTGGTTTAGCGGCGGCCTCTTTGCATATAGTAAGAGAGCACATAAAGCCCGTCTGACAAATGAACATTTTCGACATAGGCGTCTTCGGTGACTTTAACGTCGATGGGCGCAAAGTTCCAGATGCCGGTGACGCCACCTTTCAAAAGTGTATCCGCAACATCTTGCGCGGCTCCTTTTGGTGTGGCTAAAATGCCAATATTGATATTCTCAGCTTTTAAATAGCTTTCCAGTGAGTTCATATTTTTTACTTCAATATTATTCAGCTTTTTGCCGATTCTATTTGAATCCACATCGAAAATCGCCTTGATTACATAGCCTTCCAACGCAAAGCTCTTATAATAAGCCAGTGCTTGGCCGATGTTACCTGAACCGATAATGATGACATTATATTTTTTATCAATGCCCAAGATGTGCATGATTTCTAGTTTGAGATTATTTACTGAATAGCCATAGCCCTGTTGGCCAAAACCGCCAAAGCAGTTTAAATCTCTTCTAATTTGGGAAGCATTAAGGGACATGCCTTTGCTCATGGCAGACGAAGAAATACGCTCCACGCCTAGGGCATCCAGATCGGAAAGATAGCGATAATATTTCGGTAGTCTTCTGACAACGGCTTCGGAAATTTTTTCATCCATAATTCAAAATCACCACAAATTGTTTTATTTTTCTAACGAACTAAACAAAAGAAATAAGCAATGCTGATATGTATTTATCAAGTGTTTTACATTATATCATCCGGCTGGTTTTTATGAAAGGGTTTTTAGTATATCTGTGATTGAGGATGCTTAAAACAAGGCATAAGCTAAAATTCCAACAACCCCACTGGCCAATACGACAATAATCGGCGAGATTTTAAACCGAATGACGCATACTAGCGCAGCGACTGCGATCAGAATGTTGACGGGTTCGAAGGAAGTAAAAAACGATTTGATGTTGGAAAAGTCAATAGCGCCGGCGCGAGTCAGAACGGTGGGGATCAGCACAAACACGGCAGAGGCGATTAGCCCCAGCACCACGGGGCGCAGGGTGAACATGATGTTTTTGACCCAGTGATTGTTTTTGAAACGGATGTAGAAGCGCGCCACCAGCGAGGCCAGAATGATGGAAGGCAGCATCACGCCGATGGTACCAAAAACACCGCCCCAGAAGCCAAAGGTTTTGATGCCGGAAAAAGTGGCAGCATTGATGGCAAACGTACCGGGGGTGACCTGAGATACTGCGATGATGTCGGTGATTTCGGCGCGGGTGACCAAGCCTTGTGCGGTGAGTTCGCTGATAATCAGCGGAATCATGGCATAGCCACCGCCAAAGGTGAAAAGACCGATTCTAAAGAACGTAAATGCAAAGTTTAGAAGGGCAATCATTCGTTGACCTCCTTCTCTTTGATAAAGAGGTTGGAAACGAGGCCGATGAGGATGCCCGAAAGAATGATGTAAACGCTATTAAAGTCGAAAAACAAGGACACCAAAAAGGATGCGATCAGCAAAGTGATCGTATAGGCGTTTTTCTTGATGCGTGAAAACAAGCGTAGAAACGCCGAAAATATAAGTGCAACCACAGAGGCGCGTATGCCTTTAAGCGCGGCCGCAACATATGGGTTTTCGTTGAACGATTGGTAGAGGTAGGTGATGAGTGCCAGCACAACAAATGAGGGGAGCGCAAGACCAAAGATGGCTGCGAGTGCACCTGCAAGACCCTTCATGCGGTAGCCGATGATGATGGAGGCATTAACAGCAATGGCGCCGGGGATGGACTGGGAAAGCGCGATGATATCCGCTATCTCTTCACTGGAAACATATTTCTTTCGTGTTGCAAATTCATCTTCAATCAGTGGAATCATGGCATAACCGCCGCCAAAGGTAAAGGCGCCGATTTTTAGCATGGTAATAAATAAGGTTAGCAGCGTACGATCTTTTTTCAAAAGGAGCTCCGAGATATATTTTGTATTATTATAACATATTCAATTTGGTTTTATCGTTTAAAAAAACGATCACTTCCTATATAATATATAGTATTAAACTAAAAAAATGTGAGGAATTAAAATGCCCATCGGTCTTATTTTATTGGCGCTATTGCCGTCCTTGATACTTGCTACGATTATTCTCATCTATGACCGCTTTGAGAGAGAACCGCTCAGAATGCTTATTAAAGTGTTTTTCTTTGGTGCGTTGGCGGTTTTCCCAGCCTTTATTGCTGAGATGCTAGGCGGATTTATCAATTTTTTTGGCAACAGTCTTATCGGTATTGCGATTGAGGCATATATTGTGGTGGGGCTCTCTGAGGAGTTCTTTAAGCGCTGGGCGGTTTTGCGCCACGCGTATCATAGCCCGGAATACAACGAGCGTTTGGACGGAATCGTATACTGCGCATTTGCGGCGCTTGGGTTTGCGG
>JBFLKV010000165.1:0-3109 GCA_040883365.1 Eubacteriales bacterium | reverse complement strand
TATTTATCATCATGGCGTGGTTGGTCGGCCATTATGTCAGTATCGAAAAAGAATTTTTTGAACGAATGGAAAGCTTGGCACACACAGATGAACTGACCGGGCTTTATAACCATCGTTATTTTTATGATACGTTAAGAGAGAAAATTCGATATAACAAAAAAAGCCGCTCATTGGCGTTGGTTTTTTTGGATGTCGATAGCTTTAAATATTATAATGACTTGTTCGGGCACCAAAAGGGCGATTCTGTCTTGATTAGCATTTCAGAAGTATTACTAGAAAATGTTCGGCCAATCGATGTGGTTGCACGATATGCGGGAGATCAATTTGCTATTTTGATGCCGGATATTGATGAAGAAGAAGCGATAAAGATAGCCGAGAAAATTCGGCTAGAGATTGAGGAAAAGCGGTTTGACGGCCAAGAAAATATGCCAGATCGCAACCTAACCGTTTCGGTGGGAGTTTCCATCTATCCGCACAAAGCCAGCAGTGAGCATGCGCTGATTAAATCGGCCGATGATGCGCTATATCGCGCTAAATTCTTCAACAAAAATCGTGTGGAATCCTATATCTCCATTTTGGATGCGCTAAAGGAAGATATTGAAGAAGAACATATCGACCTGCTGACATCCATGAAAACGTTGATTACGATTATCAACTCCAAAGACCGCTATACTTACGGACATGTTGAGCGAGTGGTGATTTATGCCAAGATGTTTGCTAAGCATTTGGAACTTTCTGAGGAAGATAAAAACACACTCATCTATGGCGCCTACATGCACGACCTTGGCAAAATCAATATTCCGGAAGAAATATTGAATAAGCAGATGCCATTGACCGAAACCGAGTGGAATATGATCAAAATGCATCCGGCAAATGGTGTTAAAATCGTGGAACCGGTTAATCCGCTGAAAAGCACCATCCCCATCATCTTGCATCACCATGAGCGCTATGATGGCACAGGTTACCCGGATCGGTTGAAGGGGGAAGACATCCCTTATTTGGCACGTGTGTTGACGGTGATTGATTCTTTTGACGCCATGACATTCAAGCGCTCCTACAATGAGAAAAAGACGTACGATGATGCGATTGCAGAGATTCGTGCGTGCAAAGGAAGTCAGTTTGACCCCGAACTGGTCGAGCAGTTTATTGAGGTGTTTGAAGAAAACCGCGACAGGATTGCAGAACTTTAAGGTTATGGATAGAAAAACAGCGAATACCAATCTATTTATCATCGTTCACTTGCTTGGACTTTTTTTGATTATGATTGTGGTATCTGCAAAAACGCAATTTTTTAGCAACCCTTGGGTTGCTTTTGTTTATTATCTGTTCTTTGTGATTGCGCCCGTATTTTTATATATCATTTTTGCCGAACGACAACGCCCATTTAAAGCACTTCGGATGACGCACCAACCCTTACGCAGTAGTGCCATTGGAATACTCATTGGCGGTGTGATTTGGGTTGTATTCTTTTTGCTTAATCGCTTTGGGCCGGAGCAAACGACGATTAACACGGGGGTTTCTTTCCTTCTCATCGTCGGAACAGTTTTTGCTGGTTTTGCAGAGGAAATACTGTTTAGAGGGTTCATTCTACCGCGCCTAATGACGCAAATGACCTTTGTTAAAGCCAATATCTTCTCCGCTATATTGTTTGCCGCACTGCATACAGCCGCTTTGCTGCAAGCGGGTGCGCTGCTGATTCCCAAAATCATCTTGCTTTTTATTATCAGCTTATGGCTGGGATACCTCTTTAAAAAAACACGTTCCTTATGGACGACCATTTGGGTACATGTGCTCTATAATTTGGCTGTGCTATTTTTCTAAAGGTTTATCTTCCATTATGTGATTGTTATTAAAGCCAGAATTGGTTTTTTTCTTTTTTGCCGATATAATAAGCGTATACGAACAAACGATTACGACTATTGAAAAACTAACTGGGAAGGAAACGCTGATTATGCGCCAAAAGGTGGACCAAGAATATATCGATATGTATCATATCACGCCCGAGAATTTTTGGCTGGCACTGGAGCATATGGGGCGCTACGCTTATGCCGCTTGGATGGTTGGAAAGCGCAAATATAAATCGGTTTTGGATGTGGCGTGCTCAAACGGCTTTGGATGCGAAAAACTGGCGGATGCGGGCACACAGGTGGTTGGCGTGGATATCAACGAGCAGAGCATCGCCGCGGCCCGTGAGCGGCACCGGAACCGGGAGGATATTCGCTATTCTGTGGCGGATGTGGATGGCGAAGGTTGGGCAGATGCCTTGGATGCGAAAAAGTATGATGCCATTGTCTGCTTCGAAGCGATAGAGCATGTTCGGCATCCGGAAAAGCTATTGTGTACGCTTGCGACGATGCTAAAGCCCAATGCGCGACTTTTGCTCTCGGTGCCCGCGGCCGAGTATGAGTCGCTGGATGAAAACGGTCATCCAGTGAGCCCTTATCATCAGCACGTTTTTTCGCGGCTGGATATCTCGGCAATGCTGGCCAAAGCCGGGCTTTCGGTGGAGCGAATGTTGGGTCAGCCGGACATGAACCGATTGATGCGAAAGCACAATACTTTTTGCTCAAGGAATGAAGAACTCGTCCCGTTCACCACGACCAGCTTTAAAATGTCACCCGAATCCATCGCGTACTATATCCAGATGTTCGCCTACCCCGAAAAAGGGAACTTGAAAGACACATATTCACATATCTATGTTTTAAAACGTACTTAAGTTATTAAAAAAAGCCCGAAAAGGGCTATTTTTATGCCTATAAGTAGCAATAAAATATCGAAATACAATAAATAAATGTTGACATACCACTTTTCGGCGATTATAATTTGCCATGTGAGGTGATTATATGAAAAATTTTAGTCGAAGCATTTTTACAAAACTTATGAGTTATTTGGTTTTACTGATTATTGTTATTACGATAGCGATTATTGTCTTTCTCCCCAGCGTGGTGGATTGGTATTTGATTAATAACCATGTGCAAAGCAAGTTGATTAAAACCATCCTTTTGGTTGTGTTGTATCCTTGTGGCGTCATGGCGGCGCTGACCGAATGGGAAGTCTTTAGGATTTTTAAATCGGTCAATCTGGGCAACCCGTTTGTGAGAGAAAATGT
>JBFLKV010000164.1:0-4346 GCA_040883365.1 Eubacteriales bacterium | reverse complement strand
TACCAAAAATGAAACAACCGCAAGCACAAATCCTATAATTATTCGCGCTTTCTTATTTTTTATTTTTGAAAACAGCATGGCAATCAATGGTGATACCGCTAAAAAAGCAACAATTAAAATAATACTTAATGCTCTGTCCGACATAAAATTCCCCCACCTCATATTCTTGATTTTAATTTACTAAGTATAGAAATCATTATAAACATTCGTAGTTATTGATTATAAACGTCGGCTTATATTTAAAGATATTTTTCTTGCTCATTTAAAGCAAAAACACGACCCACGATCAGAATGCCTGAATCAAGAGGAGCTGTTTCACAGATCAGCCTCTCATATTTTACTCTTCTCGGTTGATACTTTTATCCACGTTAAACCCGTCCGGATAGCGTTTTTTCAGCTTCTCAACATTGATCTCCATCACTTCCGAAAGCGTATATCCTAAGCCCTCGCTCATAATCGCGATATACCAGAGAATATCCCCCAGCTCATCGGCCAGATGCGCCTTGTCCATTTCGTGCCCTTGGAAGCGCACTTTTTTGATGTGGTCGGCCACTTCGCCGGCTTCGCCATTCAGGCCAAGGGCGCCGTTTAAAACCATATCCGTTTCGGTCATTTTGCTGGCTGTTCTCAGTGCCTTTTTTTGATAATCATCTGCCTGCATCATGTCTCCCTTTTACCAGATCGGTGAAAATTCTTCTTTGGCCCCTAATTCCTCGCGCTTTTCCTCGTCCAGCACTGTCACTTCATAAACATCATAAAACGCGCCAGCAGGTTTTAGCTCCACGTCCAAACCAAAGCTTAAATCTTGAGTAAGGACATAAAGATAGACATTACCTTCCGAGTCCTCCGCCTCACTGGTCGATATCAGCAATCCCGGATTCTCGGTAAACGCAATATCCACCGCCGCGTCAAAGACCTCATCGGCATTGTCCATCTCATATGCAAACGTATTAACATCGGCTAAAAATGCAGCTTCGTCGCCCTTGATGCTGTGATCTACCAAACTATTGACATACCGCTGCGCCACCAATCGTTCATCATGATTGATAATAAAGTTATATAGGTTGATGGCAAGGGCAGAAACCACGACTAGAACAACCACCATAGCCATTGCAATCAATATCTGGTTCTTTTTCTTATCCTTGAATTCTTTCCATTTTAGCAACAATACATATCCAATCGGTAATACGATCAGAAGTGCTGTTACAACTAGCATTATTATGATTGTATTCATAAATATTATGTTACCACAAAAGGTTTTATAACGCTATATTTTTACATTAGTTTTGCTCAAGAAAGCGCGCGTTCTGGTCTCCTTAGGATTACCAAAAATCTGTGCCGGCTTACCTTCTTCAACAATTTTGCCTTCATCCATAAATATCACGCGATCGGCCACTTCTCTGGCAAAGTTCATCTCGTGCGTCACCACCATCATGGTCATGCCCGATTTAGCCAGATTCTTCATAACTTCCAGCACCTCGCCAACCAGTTCTGGGTCCAGTGCGGATGTCGGCTCGTCAAACAGCATAATTTTAGGTTCCATCGCGAGTGCCCGCGCTATCGCCACACGTTGCTGCTGTCCGCCCGAAAGCCTTGCTGGATATTCGTCCGCTTTGTCCAAAAGCCCCACTTTTTCCAGCATCTTTTTGCCTTTTTCTATGGCGACCGCCTTGGATGTTTTACGCACCTCCATCGGTGCCAATGTGACGTTGCCAAGAGCGGTTAAATGCGGAAATAAATTAAACCGCTGGAACACCATACCAAGCTCCATACAAAGCTTAGTCACTTTGCGATGATCAATCTTCATCAGATCCTTATCATCGCCGCGATAATCCACCATCACTTCATCGATAAACACCTTGCCCGATGTGATGCGCTCCAGATGATTCATACACCTAAGTAAAGTTGACTTGCCCGAGCCGGACGGCCCGATGACACAAACCACTTCTGATTCTTCTATTTCAAAATTGATATCTTTCAGCACTTCCAAATCGCCAAACGATTTAAAGATATGCTCACCTCTTATCATACTCATCAGTCTCTTCCCCGCTTTCTATACAAATATTGAGAAACGTTTTTCCAGCTTGGTAAATACCCATGTCGCTAGCGTGGTCAACAAAAGATAAACCGCCGCCGCAATGAAAAGGTACTCCCATTTTCCTGTTGCGGATGATAGCTTCTCAGACGCCCTGTACAGCTCCGCAAGACCAATAACCGAGACCAAAGACGTATCTTTTAAAATCATGATAAACTCGTTGGAATAAGGCGGCAGAACCACACGCACTGTCTGCGGGATGATGACTTTCAACATGGTTTGGCTATGATTCATTCCCACCGCTTTGGCGGCTTCAAATTGGCCTTTATCGATAGAAAGAATACCTGCACGGAATATTTCTGCCAGATAAGCGGCTGTGTTCAAAGTCAGCGCAATACAGGCCGACATAAACCGCGTCATCGCCAGAGGCTCGCCCGTCAGCTGAATACTCATCAGCGGTATCGCTAAATACACAATCATAATCTGCAAAAGCAACGGCGTTCCACGAAACACCCAAACATAAATCCATGTGGCTTTTCTAACAACACCACTTTTTGATATTCTTCCAAGCGCGATGACCAAACCCAGCAATGTGCCAATCACCATGCTTAAAAGTGTCAGCTCTAAGGTGGTCAGTGTTCCTTCACCAAACAGCTTCACCTGATTCCAATTAATAGCCATTTTATACCCTCTTCTTTTTTATTATAGAATTATTATTAAAGCGATTCTTTAGCATTGATAATCGTTTTAATAATAAAGCTTGCACGGCGCACCGTGCAAGCTTTTTAGTTTCATTAACGTAATTCAGTGTCGATATTTTGAGTAAGGTCAACATCCATATATTTGATGGAAAGCGCACTCATTGTACCGTCTGCAATCACTTCGTCCAGTGCCGCATTCAGCATGTCCAAAAGTGCTGTATTGCCTTTATCAACCGCAATCGCAATCGGCTCATTGGTCAATGCAACCGAAGAGATTTCATAAGCGGTAGGATCATCCTGAACGGCACCAATAGCTACCGCATAGTCGGCAACGATGCAATCCACCTGACCCGCTTTCATAGCGGTTAAGCATGTGGTCATATCGTCATAAGCGATTTTTTCAAACTCAACGACTTCCAGCGCTTTGTCAGCAGCTTCATCAGCGGTTGTTGCAAACTGAACACCCACAGTTTTGCCTGCCAAGTCTTCCATGGTTGCGATAGAATCATCGCCGGGTTTTACAACGATAACCTGTCCGTTTGCCATGTAAGGCTTAGAAAAGTCCATGGTTTCCAGTCTGTCTGTCGTCATAGAAACCGAAGAGATAATGCAGTCATACTGCTGAGCAGCAAGACCCGCAAAGATACCATCCCAACCAGTGGAAATGAATTCTACCTCTACGCCCATTTTTTCGGCCAGCGCCAAGGTCATTTCAACATCAAATCCAACCAGTTCACCGTTTTCATCGATATACTCCATCGGCGGATAGGTGTCATCAACAGCCACTGTTAAAACAGTCATTGCCTCTTCTGCTGGTGCTTCGGTAGCAGCCGTTTCATCGGCTACCACTTCGGTTTCGGTGACTTCAGTTTCGGTTGTCTTAGCACAAGCAATCATTGTAAATGCCATTGCCAGCACAAGAACAGCAACTAAAATTTTCTTCATTTCATTTCTCCTTTTATATTATATATTTTTCTCAAAACACGTTTTTTAAGTACACAAAACTAAACAAGGTAGTATAGCTAACCTTATTTTACTTCGTTGTAAAACATGTTCTGGAGATGACTAATATTAGATTTTGCCGAGCAACGCTCTAGCTTTTGCAATATGGGTTTTAACGCTTGCTTCTGAAGGCCCGCCATATACTTTTCGCTTTTCAACACAAGCCTTAAGTGATATCGCCTCATATACATCCTCAGAAAAAAGGTCAGAAAACTCTTTTAAAGTATACAATTCCAAATCAGAAATTGCAAGATTATTCTTTTCACTGTATAAAACTACTTTTCCGGCTACTTCATGCGCACTTCTGAAAGGTAAGCCTTTTTTGACCAAGTAATCAGCTAAATCGGTGGCGTTGGTGAAGCCTTTCCCCGCTGCCTCAGCCATCACGGTCTTATTAAATGTAAGGCTTTTGAGCATTTTATTAAATACATTGATGCTGGCTTTTAAGGTCAGTGCCGTATCGAACAAGGGCTCCTTGTCTTCCTGCATATCCTTATTATAGGCCAGCGGTAAACCCTTCATGGTGGTCAATAGCCCCATCAGGTTGCCGTATACACGTCCCGATTTGCCCCGCACCAGTTCGGCGATATCCGCATTTTTCTTTTGGG
>JBFLKV010000163.1:0-16806 GCA_040883365.1 Eubacteriales bacterium | reverse complement strand
TAAAAAGAACCAAGTTTAGCTTCACTAAGTCAAGGTTCGCTTGTAATACTCTTTTTTTCAGCTCGCTTAACATATCCTCCCCCGTTCTTTAAAAAAACTATGTTTTGCGTATATACCCTACCCAAAGGTATTGCCTATCGCTCTGTCTTTCATGCCTTATGTTTTCTAATCAAAATAAGCCGTCACAGCCGCCTGTTCCACAGCAAGGCTTGCTTTATATCGTTCGATAAAAGCATTATATCCCGCTTGGTCCGAAAGGCTAGGTGCCACAACACTGCTTTCGGCATTGTTAAAAATATTTTTCGAAAGATAATCCGGCAATGTTTCATCCTTGCCGTTTATCATATAGGATGCTAAAACCGCTATCCCCCACGGTCCCCCGTCTCCAGCCGTTGCCATGACACTAATCGGCGTACCCAATGCTGCCGCCATAATTTTCTGACCCACCAAAGGCACTTTAAAAAAGCCACCATGACCGTTTATGATATCCAGTTCAACCTGTTCACCAAACAAGATATCCATACCTATTTTTAAAGAAGCACACGCGGCATACAGCTGAACCCGCATGAAATTCGCCAAACTGAAATTTGCATCAGGCAACCGCAAAAACATGGGGCAACCATGGCTAAACCCAGTGACATGTTCACCGGAAATATAATTATTCGCCATCAAGTTACCGCCATCCGCTTCGCCCTCAAGCGCAAGATTATATAGCGTGCCATACAGTGCATCCGCATCCGGATCACTGCCAAAGGCCCGAGCCGCTTCTCCAAACAGCTTGACCCAAGCATCAATATCGCCTAAGAAATTATTGCAATGCACCATCGCCACCGGATCGCCGCACGGCGTGGTCACCATATCAATCTCGGTATGGACTTGAGACAGCGATTTTTCAAGTACCGCCATCGCAAACACACTGGTTCCCGCGCTGATATTGCCCGTGCGCTGACGCACACTGTTTGTCGCGACCATACCTGTCCCTGCATCCCCTTCGGGTGGACACATCAACGCGCCTGCTTTCAGGGTGCCGGTGGGGTCAATCGCTTTTGCTCCTTTTTCGGTCAGTCTGCCTGCTTCTTCTCCGGCGGGCAGAATGCTTGGTAAAACATCAGCCAGCGTCCAATCCAGTCCGCTTACCGTATCCAGTGCATCGAATTTCGCCATCATCTCCGCGTCAAAAAGACGGGTTTGATTATCGATGGGAAACATCCCCGATGCATCGCCAATACCCAAAACGCTTTCACCGGTCAATTGATAGTGAATATAACCGGCAAGCGTTGTGATATAACTAATATTCGAAACATGTTCTTCTTGATTTAATATGGCTTGATAAAGGTGAGCAATGCTCCAACGCTGTGGAATATTGAATCCAAACAAGTCGGTTAACTGCTTTGCCGCTTCCGCTGTGCAAGTGTTGCGCCACGTACGAAACGGTACCAGCAACTGGTCTTGCCCATCAAAAGCCAAGTATCCGTGCATCATCGCTGATACACCCATCGCACCCACCGTTTCCAGCGGTATGCCATACGTTTTCTTAACTTCTGATGAAAGGTCCTTGTAGCAAGCACGAAGGCCGCCCCAGATATCATCCAGCGTATACGTCCACATTCCGGCTTCCAAACGATTTTCCCATGTATGACTGCCGGATGCAATTTTCTGATTATCCTGTCCAATCAACACAGCTTTGATACGCGTTGATCCAAACTCAATCCCAAGTGATGTTTGGCCTGCCAGAATCATTTCTTTATACTTTCGGTCCAAAAACTGCTCCTCCCAAAAACCATAGATCAAGACTTCTTTATATGTATCAATCCAGTACTTTTTTTATTATCCGTTTTATTCTTCCTCTTGACCGCTTTGTGGAATCAACCAACGTGGAAGTACACGTCTAATTCCGCCCTTTTCTCTAACCGCCAGAATCACACTCTGAAGTAGAATAAAGAAGCACAGCATAAGGCCGGTAGTGATACTCTGCCAATATGGTTCCCGAAGCCCGGATGCAACCACAATGTTGTTGATGGTCTTTAGTGAAAGTGCTCCAAAAAGCGTTCCGATAACATTACCTACACCACCGGTCAAGAGCGTTCCTCCAATGATAGAAGAAGCAATCGCCTGCATTTCTGCCGCAGTCGCGTTGGAAGCATTACCTGCTCCGGTATGCAACAGATAGACATAGCCGCCGATACCTGACAATACGCCGCTCAGCAGATAGGAAAAGAATCTTGTGCGCTTCACATTGATACCCAGCATCATCGCGCTTTGGTTGTTGCCGCCTATCGCATAGAGGTTACGGCCAAACCGCGTCCATCTTAATACTGCAAATATAACGAACACAAGGAGTAGCGTGACCACGACCCCCGGTTCTATTTTGCTCGGAATGAAATTGCCTGCCTTTCCGTAAGATCCGATATTCTCCGTCACAATACGGAATTTCTTGAGTGCCAAAAACGCTTCATGAGACGACGTCCGTGGCGCGACACTGACAATAGTGGTCATACCTTTAGCAAAAAACATGCCGGCCAGTGTGACAATAAAGGGCTGTATTTCCAGATAGGAAATCAAGAATCCCTGTACAAGTCCAAAACCAATACCAATACCTAAAGCCAAAAGCATCGAGCCAATCACCGTGCCGCTATGATCGTCCAGATACACCACGCATGACATGGTAACCAGCGCAATAATACCGCCGACTGAAATGTCGATACCGCCTGCAATCATAACCACAGTCAGCCCGCAAGAAATAACAATCAAGTACGCGTTGTTATTAAAAAGATCATAGAACTGTTGTGGGTTTAAAAATCCGCCACCCCAGACAAGCATGGCAAGTACGTACATACCAATGAAGGTGGAAATCGTTATCGTCAATAGCAAATTGGTGCTAGATATAGGCTCCCTACGTTTCTTCTCCGGTTTCCCGGTCGATATACCTTTTTTACTTGTCATATTAATTATTCTCCGTTAGTTTCGTCGGTTTTTTCATCAGTTTATCGCGAAGCTGCAGCGCATATTTTTTAACAATAGGTGAGCCCAGCACAACAATGGCGATAATGACGATGGCCTTATATGCTTTAACTGCTGTTGATGAAACCTTCATCGCATAAAGCGTAACCGTGAGTGCCTTGATGATATATGCACCAATCACCGACCCTGCCAAATTGAACTTTCCGCCGCTCAGCGCATTTCCGCCAATCGCAACCGCCAAGATAGCATCCATTTCTATATCAATAAGCAACGTTTCATGGTTGATTAGGCCTATCCTGCTGACTCCAATTGAGCCGGCTAGCGAGACACAAACACCTAAGATCATAAATGATAAAAGTTTAATCCAGACCGAATTAATACCGTTCAAACGAGCAGATCTTTCGTTGATACCCACCGCTTGTGTATAAAGCCCAAGGTTCGTGAACCTGAGCACAAGCCCGACCAAAAGCCCGAATACAATAACAATCAAAATGGGCGTTGGTATGGGAATCCCCGGAATAAAGCCGCCGATATAGGTAATCAGCTTGCCGTCTACTGTCGGTGTTGCCCCACCATTAATCCAGTAAGCAATCGGTCGCCCAGCCGTGAACAGTATCAGCGATGCAATCATGGGCTGAATATTAAATACCGAAACCAATGTGCCGTTAAAAGCGCCAAAGATAATAGCCACGATGCAGCTTGCCACAAACGCAATAAGTATAATCGGTACCGTAATTTCGTTCTCACGCAACACGCGGACAAACACACTACCCGCAATCGCCGCCGCAGCGCCAACACTGATATCCTGTCCTTTTGTTGCCGAAGTCACCAGCGTCATACCGATGGCCAAAATTGCAAGCTCGGAAGCGCCATTGATTATACTGATAATGTTCCCTGTTAGAACGGTGTTGCCATCGTTGTTTGTTGTTATACTCAAAGAGAAAAATCCAACATCTCGAATCAGATTAAAAATAATCAGTAAAAAAAGCGCAAACACCGGGACAACTAATTGTGACCTAGTAAATTTCTTAAAAGCATTAGCCATTCTGTGCTTCCCCCCCTGCAATCGTATGCATAATCTGCGCCTGCGTCATTTCATCGCCCTTAAGTTCACCGACAATCTTACGATCCCGCATGACGAGAAGTCGCGAACAAGTGCGAAGCATTTCCTCTATTTCAGATGAAATAAACGTCACGCTGACGCCGTCTTCTGCTAATTTTAAAACGAGCTTCTGTATTTCAACTTTTGTACCCACATCAATACCACGCGTCGGTTCATCCAAGATGAGATACTGTGGATTGGTGAGCAGCCAGCGAGCCAAAATAACTTTTTGCTGATTACCACCCGAAAGCGAACTGATCGGGGTGTCTGCCGAAGCTGTCTTAATTCCTAACATTTTAATATATTTGTCTGCAAAGGCTTCCGCTTCTGCTTTTGAAAACGGTTTAAAGAAACCTTTCATCACTTGCAATGCCAGTATAATATTCTCACGAACGGATAAATCCGCGATGATTCCGTCTTCTTTTCTATCTTCGGGCAAATAACCAATACCGTGCATCATCGCATCTTTCGGCTTGTTTATTTTCACTTTTTTACCGTTCATCTTCAGCTTGCCACTAGTCATCTTGTCTGCGCCGAATATGGTTCGGACACTTTCACTACGACCCGAGCCAAGCAGCCCGGTAAATCCATTGACCTCACCTTTACGTACAGAGAAGTCGAATGCATTGGGTGCATACGCGCTGGATATCCCTTTGGCCTCATAAACAGCCGGGGTTTTGTCGTCCAACTCTTCAAGATCTCTATGATGCAAGACTGAAATATCATCCAGCTCTTTACCCATCATTTTTGAAATAAGCTGTACACGCGGCAAATCTTTAACCTCATATTCGCCCACCATCATACCGTTTCTTAAAACCGTAATCCTGTCGCACACCTCATAAACCTGCTCTAGAAAATGTGTAATGAAAACGATACCAACACCTTGTGCCTTTAAATCACGCATCAGCGAGAATAGCATCGCAACTTCTTTCTCATCCAGTGAAGATGTCGGCTCATCCAAAATAAGCACTTTACATTCCATATCCACCGCACGAGCAACCGCGACCATTTGCTGTACCGCCAAAGAACACGTTCCAAGCTGCTGTTTGGCTCTTGCCGGAATCTTAAGCCTGGCAAGAATTTCAGTCGTTTTCTTTTCTAATGTATGCCATTTTACAAGGCGATAATTACCACGCCCAATAAACATATTTTCTGCAACAGAAAGGTTCGGGCAAAGCGTTATTTCCTGATAAACCGTACTGATGCCCATATTTTGCGCCTCTTCAGGCGATTTTATCGTAATTTCGTTTCCGGCCATACTAATTTGGCCAGAGTCCTTTGGATATACCCCAGTTAACACTTTAATCAATGTCGATTTTCCGGCGCCATTCTCACCCATCAGCGCATGAATCTCACCTTGGCGTAGCGTAAAATCCACATTCTTTAAGGCGCGTACGCCCGGAAAAGATTTGTCTATATTCCGCATGGATAAAACGATGTCGTTCTTCATGGTTTCCTAACCGTCCTTTATCGTTTAATCTTTAAAAACATGCAATGCGAGTGTGCAAAAAACCATTCGCACACTCGACACCGCATAATCTGTAACTTATTTTTGTTAAATTGTTACTTACTCACTTACAAGCAATTATTCACCCAGTCCGTATGTGTCAATGTCTTCTTGGGTAATTGTTGTTGCGTCAAAGCCTTTTTCATCAGAGATAATCTGTTTCATCTCGTTTAGGCCTTCGATTGATCCGCCATCTTCCAATGTCTGAATCATTTCGTCGATAACAGTTGCCTGGAATGGGCTACACTGACCGTCATAGTTCCAGTTTCCTGCAAGCAATTCTCTTAATGCCCATTTGTTGCAGTCAAATCCCATAACAATAACGTCGCCGTCAACGCCATGAGTGATTCCATGTTCGTCTAATGCAGCAACAGCACCTTTAGCCATACCGTCGTTTTCTGCATAGATAACATTGAAAGCTTCGCCAGAGTTAATAGCAGCTTCAACGATATTCTTAGCTTCAGCTTCGTCCCATGTAGCGGTCTGCTGTACAACTTTGTTCATAGTGCCCGCTGCAAATTCAGCGTCCAAAGCTGCAGTACGGCCGATCTGAGCGTCGCTACCCATTGCACCCTGAATGTGAATAACATTGTATTCATCAAGGTTCTGAGCTTTCAACCATTCAACCGCTGTGTTACCTTCGTTTGCCATGTCAGACACAACAGCTGCTTCATACAGGCTATTGTCAACAGTCATCATACGGTCAAACAAGAAAACTTTGATTCCAGCTTCTTGAGCATTGGTAAGAACTGTGTCCCAACCGTCAGTAGCTGCTGCAGAAATCAACAGATAATCAACACCATCAGTAATGAACTGAGCAGCTGCATTCAATTGCTCGTCATTCTTCAAGCTGTAAGCAGTCGAAACTTCATATCCGTTAGCTTCTGTGAAGACTTTTTCAAAGTCTGCAACGTTAGCTGCGCGATATCCTGATTCGGACGGGGGGTTGTTAACGATGCCGACTTTAATCATAGCATCACCCGCTTCTTCTACTGCAGGTTCTGTGACTTCTTCAGCCACCGGTTCGTCAGTAGTATCAGGTTCTACAGTTTTAGCACATGCTGCAAATGAAAGCACCATAACTAATACAAGTACCAATACCAATGAGCTCTTTAAAATTTTCATATCTTTCCTCCTTCATATTTTGGGCGTTTGCCCTAAAAATATACTTAAGCGTTACGGTCAGAATAAAGCGTGTCGCTTTTTCTGATGTTGTCCGCCGCTACATTTTCTTTGAATAGCCTAGTTATATTTGAATCGTCTTTTAGCCAAACAGCCAAAAACGAAAACTAGTACTGCATCGTGTAATGGTTATCTAAAACGCAATACCCATTCACATGGCATGTCAAAGTGCATACCAATTAACGCTTTTTCATTCTAGCATTAATAAATATAGAATATAATGAATATAAATCGGATAATATTTTGTATCTTTTGGACAAAATGCGCCTTTTCCAGACTATGGCTTGCAATATTTTACGATTAATCGAAGTCATCTCTTAAAAAGCAAAAAAACAAATACAATTGTATTTGTTTTCTCTATATTTTATGTTTTCTTATCGTAAGAAACTATAAGTTGCTCATTTCTCGAAACCCACTGGGTGTTTGCTTTGTGTGCTTCTTAAAAATATAACTAAAATACTGTGGTTCGTTGTATCCCACGTGATTTGAAATGACAGAAAGCTTCAAATCGGTATCGCGTAACAGCTTCTTTGCGTTTTCAATGCGTGTCTTGGTCAAAAACTCAATAAACGTTGTCTGTGTTTCGTTTGAGAACACCATGCTAAAATGATTCGGCGAAAGGCAAACATGCTGCGCCACTTCATTAAGCGTAAGACCCGAATCTGAGTAGTGGTCAAAAATATAATTCTTCGCGCGCCATATGACTTCAGAATATTTTGATATGCTGTTTTCTCTTCTGTACTCTATCGTTCTAACCAAAGCTTTTTTGAGCACTTCCGTTAGTTTTTCTTTTTCCAACCCAACCATCTTAACAATATCTCTTTCGGATATATCAGGCAAAATATCTTTTGCTCGGCCGCCCAAGCTGGACACAATATGATTGCACTGAAAAACGATGGTATAAATAATATGATAGCGGTACATTCGATCTTCATGCTTTGCATCATTAAAGATGTCGAATAAAAACCGGTCTACATTCTCAACCTCAAGATGCGGTAGTTCGTCGAGGCTGTTTTTCTCGGTCAAAAAAGCTTCCTCCGAGAACTTTTTCTCCACATCTTCTATATATAGAATCTGGTCTAGGTTCATATCATTGATATAACTTCTTGCCTTATTCGCATTTTTATACGATTTGCAGATGTCACTTAAGCGATTCACCGTATTGCCGATACCGATGATCGATTTATGCCCATCAATCTTCTTTAGCCCATCCTTAATTGTTCCCGAAAGCTGAAACGCTTGCTCAATCAACTCCTGCTCGTCATTGTTTCTAAGGACAACGATCATCCGATCGGACGTTCTATAATATAGAAGGCTGTTGGTGATCTTTTCTAAAGCCATGCGACAAAAAGTCTTGATTTCGATATAATCGATGCCGCTTTCACACCTGATTTTCACATCCATAACAATGTAGTGCTTGCTAATCAGATCAACTGAATACTCTCGGTATTGTTCAATAATCTCTCTTGTGTCAAATCTCCCGCCGATTAATGTTTCAAACAAGAAATCCCGCTGCAGCGTCTTAATACTGCTGAGCCGGTTCTCCATCTGCAACAGCTTTCTGCTTTGTTCTTTTTCACTATTTATTTTATTAATCGCTTTTTCAAGCACTCTGTTGAGCTCTTCAAACTTAATCGGTTTAAGCAGATAGTCGGTAACCCCAATTTTCAAAGCGCTTTTGGCATACTCAAACTCATCATATCCACTGATGATAATAATCTGAATCCACGGCATCGTAGACCGAAGGATAGTTGAAAGCTCCAGCCCATCCATAAACGGCATTTGGATATCCGTAATCACAATATCCGGCCTGAGTTCATTAATCTGGCTGAGCGCCATCTCCCCATCAGAGGCTTCCCCGCAAAAAACAAAAGGGGTGCTCTCCCAATCCGTCAAATTTTGCAGGCGTTCCTTAATCCTGTATTCATCATCAACTAAAAATACTTTGTACATTATGCCTCTGCCTTCTTATCTATGCTTAATTTTAGTGTCACGGTTGTGCCTTTATTCTTCTCACTCTCAATCAAAAGCTTTCCACTGCTTCCATAAAAAAGCCGAACGCGCCGAAACACACTGCTAAGGCCATATCCCGATCCATCCGTATTCACATCTTTTTGGCTATTATAAAAGCTGCGCTTGAGCTTCCTTAGTTCCTCTTTATCCATCCCAATCCCGGTATCGGATACGCTAAGTTCAACATGATTTCCTTTTTTGATTCCTTTAATGGTAATCTTGCCTATACCGCGTACTTGCTTAATGCCATGGTAAATCGCGTTCTCCACCAAAGGTTGCATCAATAGTTTTAATATCAATATGTTGTTTATTTCGCTGTTAATATCAATATCATAATCCAGTATCTTTCCGTATCGGTAGCGCTGGATGCGCAAGTAGCTTTCAACATGCTTGATCTCGTTTTCAATCGAAATCCACTCATTCCCTTTGCTTAAGGATATTCGATAGAAAGTGGAAAGCGCTTCCACCACATCAATCACGTCGCTGTTTCTTTTTTCCTCAGCCAACCAAATAATGGTGTCATAAGTATTATACAAAAAGTGCGGTTTGATCTGCGCTTGTAGCAATCGCATTTCGGCTTTTTTTAAGTTCTGCTGTTCCCGCTTGTTTTCTTCAATCAAGTTTTCCAGTTTGCCCGCCATAATGTTCAGGCTCTGGGTCAACGATGCCAGCTCTTCAATCTTTGCGTCTGCGATTTGAATATCAAAGTCTCCGTTTGCGATTTCACCGGCCATCGCCTCCAGTTGCTTGATAGGGCCTTTAATGTTTGTGACCAGCTTCATTTTGGTTTGGCTCATCGCACGAATAAACCCGACCACCATCAGCAAAATAAAAATCAAAAATATGTTCTGGATGGTCTGGATGGTTTTGTTCAGTTGCGCCACAGCGGTGATCTCTTCGTTGCTGAACTCTTCCAGCATCTCACTGACCACCAGCGAGACACTGCGAATTTCCTCATTGGTCTCAACCGTATCGTCCACTTTTGCGCCGTTGTCGATTTGGTCTTTCAGCTTAAAAATATATTCTTCCAGTGTTTTCGTGGTTCTTTTCGCCAACTCAAGTTTAGTTTTGTCCTCAATGATTGACTGTTCTTCTAGAAAGACGATGCCGCTGTATATCTCACTTAAGTATTCGTTTTGCTTGCCCTCTTCAAAGCTAATCATGCCATTAACAATTCGCCAAGTTTCATTGCTGATATCGTTTTCTACGGTTTCTCTTAAGTCATTGTTGTACTCAAAATTTGTAATCATGCGATTGTATTTCAACGTGAAAAAATATGAAATTGACATGCTAACGGATATGCAAAAAACTGAAAACACCATGATAAGAACAAAGAATTGATTGATTGATTTCTCTATTGAGTTTTTAATCAGTTTCACTTATTAATATCCCCTTGCTGGTAGGCTGGACAGATCATCCCACATGGTAAACAGCGTTTCATCCGAATAAATCACTTTTGGCACTCGCTCCCCGTTGACAATGGCCTTACATATCTCCATCACCTTTTCGCCAAACAGCGGCGTGCATTCTACCACACAGTTCACTTTCCCTTGCAAAAGTAGTTCGATCATCTTCTGCTCTCCATCCACACTAACGATGACCACATCTTTACCGGGCTGAATCCCATGCGCCTCCAATGCCTCAATCACGCCATAGGTCATCATATCGTTATGAGAATATATCACATCAAACTCGATGCCTGAATCCAAAACATTAGCCATGATTTCTTTGCCGCGCGACTTCATAAAATCCCCATCATAACTTTGGACGATTTTTATATTCGATTTGGTTTTGATCGCTGTTCTAAATCCGCTGGCTCGGCCGAGTGCCGGCGTTGAATTCTCTGTGCCTCGCAGCTCCACCACCTTGATCTCGTCGTTGATTCCCTGATAGTATTCAAGCAAGAAATCCCCGGCACGCTCGCCTTCTTTTTCAAAGTTGGAGCCGATAAAGGCCGTGTATAGATCGTCGTTTTCTACGGTGATGCCGCGGTCAATAATAACCACCGGGATGCCTGCGTCGTATGCTTCCTGTAGAACATTGTCCCAACCGGTGTTATAAATCGGCGCAAAGACGATGATATCCACTTGGTTTGCGATAAACCGCCGGATATGGCCAATTTGATTTTCGTATTCTTGCTCTGCGTTTAGGTATATCAGGTCAATCCCTGCGTCTTCCGCCGCGTTCAGAATCGATTGTGTGTTGCCGAGTCGCCAGCCACTCTCTCTTCCAAGCTGCGAAAAGCCCATCACAAAGCTGGAATCTTCGGGAACCTCATCCTTAACACAACTCATAAAAAGCGAAATAATGATGATGAACAATACTGCCAAAGCACTCTTTTTCACAAATGTCACCCCTTAATACGATATCATAAAAAAGCCATTCGTTTTATTATAAAATTATACGTCTTGAATAGATATTTTACACTATTAAAAGAAATTCTGCAAAAGTACTGCGGACGTATAGCGGGCGCTGTGTGCGAAGGGAAGCAGATTTTTCTTGCGCCCAAAAGCAGCCGCGATAAAAAAGAAGCCTTAAAATTTCTTTCAAGGCTTCTTTTTATATTATACAATTTTCTGATTCTCACTATTTCTTTGCCAAGTAGAACTCCGGCTTATAGTCTCGATAGAAATATCCATTAAACGTGTTGTCAAAAATCTGTCCATAGATATCCAGCGTCTTATAGCCGTCCGGCGCTTTGGTCAACCACTCTGTACCATCCAAGTAGACCGTGTTGGTTGCCTCGTCGATATAGCCCACCATCGCAAATGATCCTGTTCGGTCAGCATCGCCCGGTTTATCGGAGGGTGTAAAACTGAACACCGCACTCACTTCGCCGGATGCGCTAATATCGGTAATGTCTAATGTCAGATCCATCTTGCCGCTGTTATTAAAGTAATAGCCTTCCCATGTGGCAACAAAGTCATTCTGGTCCACCACATCTAACGCCAGATCAGCGCCCCCAAGGTCCTCAAGCGTAGTATCCGCATATGAGTCAACCGTAGTCTTCACTGGATTATATTGTGCCAAAGTCGTCGCTGCGTCGTCTTGTCCAATATAGTATACGTCCAGCGTCCGCCAAAAATCCTGTTCCGTCGTGTTTGTTGTGGTATAGGTCAGCACCATCTGCTCGCTCTGTTTTTCAAAAATCTCGGTGTAGATATCTAGCGCGGCATCCATACTGCTTAAAGATACAAATTCTCCACCGCTTTCACTTGCAATCTCTTTTAGTGCCCTTGTATCAATGGTGGAACCCAGACCCAAGATGTAGATTGGAATGCCCAGTTCTTTTGATATTTCGATGATATCTTCATCTTCAAATTGGCTGGAATTATCCATGCCATCTGTAAAGGCAATCACATACTTCTGTCCATCCTGTTTGCTTGCCTCGATCATGGCCCAGTAGAGACTGTCATAAAATGCTGTTCTTCCGTCGGCCACCATCTGCTTCACTTCAGAAGTGATCGCGTCTTCGCTGCTTGTAAAAGGAACAAAGTGATCGATTTGTGTTGTAAAGCCAATCAATGAAACCCGGCTACTGTCTGAGGGGTTAACCAGTGAGACAAATTCCGTGACGGCTTCCTTCAAGTAAGCGATGTTGCTCATCACCTTCATGCTTGTGCTAAGGTCCATCACAATGCTTAAGTTGACCGCTTGTGATGTTTTGACCGGTTTCACGGTGGAGACCATCTGTATCTCAGTCTTTCCGTTGCTGTTCTCTTCCACCACCACATAATTGTTACGATCACCCGCATGGATTCTGGCTCCGGTATTGTCATACACCGAATAGTAGACCGAAACCTGTGGGAAATTGGATGTATCCACGTTCGTTACTTTAATGTCATAACGTTTGGGGGCCGCGTCAAGATAGGCATCTAGCTCGGGAACCACCGCTTCGCTGCCTGTTTCTCCGGCATACATCGCTTCCAGCATCTCGTTCAGCCCATCACTGGAAACTGTCGATTCTTCTTGCGATTCTATGACCGTATTACTTTCGGCTGTTTCGGGTTTACCACAGCCTGCAAACATTACCAGCATGAATGCGATTAGCATAACCATCGCAAGTGCCCGCTTTTTTGCACCCGCAGTTTTTCTCTGCGATCTTCCTATGTTCATCATTTTAAACTACCTCCGTAAATGAAATGTGTTTCTCTACGTCAATAGTAGCCTAAACGATATCTATAGGGGTGAGCTGGCAGCTTACACTTTTCTTATCTATTCAAAACCTTCTAAATACAATAATCCCAAATCTTCAAGAGGGGATAGATCACGAACAGCTTCACAGCCGTAGACATTCAAATACGTCAACTGAGATAAATCTTTTAGTGCTTCAAGATTGGTTATACTGGTGCAATCGCTGATATCCAGTGTTTCCAATTGCCGCAAGGTGGATAGCGGTGCCAGATCTGAAAGTGCTTCGCATCCGCTTATATCCAAGCTAACCAGCCCTCGGCAATTGCTGAGTGCGGTTATATCCATCAATGCACGATTATAGCTAAGATCGATGGTTCTAATATTTCCTGCGTATTCAGATGAACCCAAATCGTTCATCCGCCCGCACCCAGAGAGCGTCAGGTTGCGAAGGTCGGGTAAACCCGCAATCGCGGACGCATTGCTTAGTTGGTCAAAATCCACTATCGCAAGTCTTGTTAGATGCAAACCATTCAGTGCATCTAAATTCTCAATAAACCGACTGTCCTGCCATGCCAAGGTTTCTAAGTCATTAAGCGCAGTTAGCGGCGCCATCGATTGAACCTGCTCACATCCGCTGATATACACATCGGTCAATCCCGTCAAACGAGCCACAAAATCAATATCAGTCAAACCTTCGATATCATTAAGCCGTAAGTGTTCCAGCTGGGAAAGCGATGCGATGCCGCTTAGGTCCAGCGATGCATCTGCAGTGCTCTCGATGGATATCATCTTTAAGCCCTTGCCTACAAAAAACGTAACCACATCATCCAAGACCTGCTGTGTGCAATGCGTGATACTGATGGCGTTGGTGTTGGGCAATCCATATATTTTTTCAAGACTATAGCCTTGCCTGCCATCGATTTGCACCACGTTGAGCACATCATCGTTTATCCCAATCGCCAAGTCCTCATATGTCTTAATCCCAACAGAATCAATCAGTGTATAAGGGTACACGATATATTGCAGGTTCTCCATTCGGGGAAGTTCCTCCAACGATAGTCGATTGACATCGGAAATCTCCAGCACGGTAACGCTGGACAAGTCTTCCTTATAAAAAGTATCTTTACCGAGCGCAGCGCTGATTTGTTCACTTAAGGCCGCATTATTGATGCTGATCGTATCGCACTCATTCGGCTCATAACGCTTTATGGTGCTTTGATTGACTGAATCCGTCAATATAGGTGTCGGCGTTGCGATGGCTACCTCTTCTTTTTTCCCACTATTATTGAAAAATACGAGCGCGCCCAAAAGCACACATACCAACACACAAGCGCTAATCAGAATGGCCCATTTTGCTTTTTGGGGTCGTACAGGTTTCTCATTTTGTGTATCCGCTTCGTCCAAAACCAGGGCGGCTAGCAGTTCGTCCACGCTGGAAAAGCGCATCGTAGGGTCTATCGATAATCCTTTTAGGATGCCCGTGTATACCCGTTCACTGGTCACTTTTTTCAGTGCGCCCATGTCCAGCTCGTCCACCATCATCCGCTCCACCGCATCCGGCGGCACCACGCCCGTGACGCATCGGAAGAGCGTCGCGCAGATGGCATAGATATCCGTATAGGCACCCTGTTTGCTTTTTTCAGAATACTGTTCGGGCGGTGCATACCCACGTTTTAGAATGGTGGATAGCATTTGGGATTGCTCCCCTATCGCTTGTCTGGCCGCACCAAAATCCAAAAGCTTTACCTCACCCGAATCGGTGACAAAAATATTATCCGGCGAAATATCCCGATGGATCACCCGCTGTTGGTGGATGATACCCACCGCATGAATCACGGGCTTAAGCATCTCGATTGTCTTGGCCCAGTTCAACCTGCCCGCCGGTTGTTCGTTTAAATAGGTCAAAAGATTTTCGCCTTGCAGGTATTCCATCACCATATAGGCCGTGTTGTTATATTCAAAGTAGTCAAATACCTTGACCGTGCTATTCAAATCGTTAAACTGCGCGGCCGTTTTCGCTTCCTGTAAAAACCCTTTTTTCCCGTCGCCAAAACTCTTCTCAGGTTGACCTTCATAAGGCGTCACTTCATAGGTGTTTTTATCTCGTGTACAAAAACTCGCTGGGAAATACTCCTTGATGGCATATTTAATATGCAGTCTTGCGTCCATCGCCAAATAGGAGATGCCAAAACCGCCGGAGCCCAATGTCTTGCCGATTATATATTTTTCGTTAAGCAAATACCCGGGCTGAAGAAAATCTCCGCCCGTTCGCCGTTTATCCCGTTCGTAGCCGCAGTGGCTGCACTTTGTTTCATCTTCCTTTTGCTCACTGAAGCAGTTGGCGCAAAATGTCATCACGATGTACGTCTCCTATTGTTTTTCCGCTGTAAAGTACGGCAAATACTCACGATCCAGCTTCCCTTTAAACTGATTACCATCCACCGTTCCTTCAATGGCCAGCATCTCATAGCCCGCCGGTTGCGCAGACAGCCAACGGTCCGGCGACAAAACAATCTCGCCGAACTCCGGGTCAAAACTACCGGTCAAACGATACTTGCCGCTTTTTCCTTGATTGTTACCCGCGATGGGTTCAAATTCAAAATTGGCGATTACACGATTGTTTGCATCGATTGCAACAATCTCAATCACCAAATTCATCATGCCGGAATTGTTTTTGTAATTGCCCGAATATCGGCCAATCACGCTTTCAGCTGTGACGGATTCTGCACCCGCTTGGTAACCGAAATTCCCATCCAGCTGATCGGCCAGTTTCGCGCCATCCCCTTCCAAGCCGTCGCAGTTCTCCAGCACCGCTTCGCTTAAAGCGGGCAGACCGCAAAGTGTGTCAATATCCCCACGGACAGAGACTCTTTCCAGCACCAAGGTTTCTAATTTCTCCAGTAATAATAAATCCTCAATATCACCGGTTACATCCGTATGATTTAAGCTAAGATAAGACAGTTCGGGCATTTGTCGCAAGTCATAAAGCGAAACGCCTGTATTAGCGCCGTCAATCGCTAGCCGTACCAATGCGCGCCAATGCGAAAACGCTTCCTGTGGGATGCTGGCATTTTCATCATGAATTTCAAAAGACCGTAGTCGCTTACAATATCCCAAACTACTAAGTGCTTGCGTCTCAACCACGCCTTGAAGCACCACATGCTCCAGCTCGGGCAGCGCGGAGAAATCACCGGCGATTGTTCCTGCCTCCGTTTTAATCACGAGAGTGCGGATATGACCCAGTGCTTGCCCCGTTGTAAAAGTGCCCGAATATCCGTCAATATATAGGTATTGCAAATCTTGCATATTTAAATCATCAGGCACCGCCACCGCATCGGAATCAACCAGACAAAGCGCCGAAAGATTGCTAAATCGCTCAAGCACCGAAAAATCATCCATTCCACCCTTGACAATCAAAAAAGTCACTTCCTTGGCATCTTCTTTGGCCATATCAGCAGCGCCCTGTTCATTCACCAAAAGCAAAGACAGCGCCTGCTCAGTAGCCGTGCCGTCCACACCGATGGCCTTAACCGTCACATCATTAACCGTGCCGGGTACGATCGGTAGCGAAAAAAACCACGTCTGCATATCATAGCTTTGTGGGCCAACCGCCTCACCGTTTAAGTTCACCGCTATCGCAGTTTTTTGGCCGCCTATCGACGTAACGCCGATCATAACCTTACCCGTGTAAGCGTCGGCACTGATATCACTGATAAAAAAAACAGCCGGAAGCACAGGGCTTTGTACAGCCTTTTCCGCTTGCGGTGCTACCGAATCGGTCGGAATATTTTCGGAATCTGCTCCGTCAGCGCAGCCAAAAAGGCATAGGATCGAAAGCGCGCATGCCAAAACAATCATCTTTTGTTTTAGATATTTCATATCAAAATTAAGCATAACTTATACTATG
>JBFLKV010000020.1:0-8742 GCA_040883365.1 Eubacteriales bacterium | reverse complement strand
GCGAAAACACTTTGAATACAAAAGTAAAGCCCGCTTTTTGAACTTACCACTCGTTCATATCAACGCTGGCCGCGGTGCCTATCGGGCAAAAGGTATTATCGCCATCGGCAATATCGCTACGGGCATCTTCGCGATTGGAATCGTTTCCATTGGGGTTATTTCATTTGGCGCCTTGTCCCTTGGTCTATTGCTTGCGCTTGGCGGATTATCTCTGGGGGCGGTGGCTGGCGGCGGTATCGCTATCGGTCTTCTGGCCGCGGGTGGCTTAAGCTTTGGTTACTTATCCATTGGCGGAGCCAGCTTTGGGGCTTACGCGGTGGGCGGTTATGCCAAGGCCAAGTATATCGCTTTAGGCGGCTATACCGACGGCATTATCGCGATTGGCGAGCGTGCGAAAGGCACCTATACCCTTTTGACGGGCGAGATCAGCTCTATTGATGATGCCGCAAAAAGCATTGAAGCAGCCATATCCGTTTATCTTCCAAAAACGAATCAAATGATAGCCCAATTTTTCCTTTCATTTTTTAGATAACCCCAAGAATAGAGATATAAAGTATGTCAAACCGCCCCTTTCTCGAATCTCAAAAACCCGTTGGCTGATTTTATACGCAGGCACTACTTTGGGGTTTGCGTGTTTTTTATATTTATTTAATTAAGTATTGACTTAAGTTTAGTTTATGCTATTATATATTTAAGCATTTGCTTAAATATGTTATGGAGCGTATTTATGGATCAACTTATCGAAAAATTTAAAGCCCTCGGCGACAAAACCCGTTTTCAGATTTATCTATTATTAGCAGAAAACCAAATCTGTGTTGGCGGACTGGCAAAAGCATTAGGTATTACCGAATCCGCTGTATCCCAGCATTTAAAGGTATTGAAATCCGCCGGTTTAATCAAAGGCGAGAAAACCGGACATTTCGTCCATTATCACGTTCAAGCCGGTGTCATTAAAGAACTTGGTGGCATCCTGGATGAACTATCTAAAGACACGGTGGATATAAAGAAAATCAGTGAGGCGCAACAGGCACATGATTTTGATTGTACAAAAGTTTGTGAAAAAACGGAAAGCTGTGCAAAATCATGATGTATCTATATGGTTTGGCTTTAATCGCACTGATCGTTTCGACCCTTTTCAGTTTGAAAAAAACAGGGCAAGCACTAAAAGCCGCTTGGAAACTCTTCCTAAATATGCTGCCATTACTGACTATAATTATTATCATTGTATCCATTGTTCTGTTTTTCCTGCCCGAGAATGTCATCGCTAAGTACCTTGGCACAAACAACCTCATCATCGCTGTTATCATCGCTGTTGCAATCGGTTCTGTATCCTTATTGCCCGGATTTATCGCCTTCCCGCTATGTGGTCTTTTGTTGAATCACGGTGTCAGTTACACTGTGTTGGCCGCCTTTTCCACCAGCTTAATGATGGTGGGTATTGTCACCTTCCCGTTGGAAAAAAAATACTTCGGCACCAAATTAACGATTCTGCGAAACATCGTTTCTTTGGTCATCGCAGTGATTGTCTCAATCTGTATCGGTATCATCTATGGGGAGGTGCTTTAATATGCAAAACGAAACTTCAAATAAACAATCAAGCAAGAAAAAAGCTATGCTGGGTGCCATCATAATCTATGCGCTGTTTATTGGCATATCTTTTTTACTTCACTTTGACTCCGGCATCCAGATGAGCAAGAATTTTGTATTCTTTGCGGTTGATATGCTAAAACTTCTCCCAGCCGCTTTTATACTTGTCGGCTTATTTATGGTTTGGGTTAAGCGGGAAACCGTGGAGAAATATCTTGGCACATCTTCCGGCCTGTTGGGGCATCTAACGGCTATCCTTTTGGCCTGCACCACGCTTTTCCCCTTTGTTGTCGTCATGCCCATGGCACACGCATTGGCAAAAAAGGGCGCCCGGCTGAGCATTGTCCTCACCTATCTTGGTGCAACCGCCGTCTGCCGTATACCGATGACAATATTTGAAGCCAGCTTTCTTGGTCTAAAATTTTCAATCATACGCTATATTGTTTCCCTGCCGCTAATCATACTCGCATCAATACTAATTGAAAAATGGGTCGGAAAAGACTATATGGAGAAAAGTGATTTGCTCATTGATATTGAATAAATCCTTTAGCTTCAACCTTAAGAATTCTATACCTCACTCGGTTTGTTTATTTCAAAACGATAGGGATAACCAATCGCCAGCGCAGGCTCAGCCAGCTCCGATTAGCGGATCCAAAAAAGCATAAGTATTAATACTTATGCTTTTATATATTATTCTCATTATTTATATTGAATGGTAGTCGTAAATCTTCCCAATTTGTCCTCTATAAGAAAACGTTGCTATG
Organism: Eubacteriales bacterium; assembly: GCA_040883365.1. GTDB lineage: Bacteria > Bacillota > Clostridia > Christensenellales > CALMFG01 > CALMFG01. The sequence goes on along the minus strand of JBFLKV010000020.1, from coordinate 6,391 downwards.
TAAACCCAATAATCAAAAAAGCTTCTTTTCGACCATTTACTAAAAGCGCTTCACAGTCATACTTTGCTTTCATTACCCGATTTTTTAAACCAATCCTTTACTCCAAAAACCGCCACTGAAATCAAAAGAGGTACCAAATACGTAAACGCCAGTCGGAAAAGAATATATATCCCGGCATTAACGTCGCTTAAATTGACCCAATCGAACCATCCCCACCGCTCAAAGCACACCAGCACCACATAGTTTAGCGTACTGTGAAACAGATAGATATTAAACCCGTGTTTATACAGCCCCTTAAACAGCTTGGTGTTCTGCGCCCCAGCCACACTGAGGGCTTTAGATATGCCGTATATCACCCCAATACCCAGAATCGCTTGCAACAGATCAAAGCCCAAGCTTAAGCCTTTTTGCAAAAAGGCACTCTCATGGCCATAGAAAAACTCACTCTTAAAGTACAGCACAACATAGGCCGCAATGCCGATTACCGCCATAGTCAGCGCGCCTTTGGTGGTGATTTTCTCCTGGTATTCGTTGAAGACCAAGCCCATATAGAAATAGATGATATAAGCAAATGTGATGTTAAGCAAAAACGCCCAACTGACATGATCATAGAAAGCAAGACCCGCCAAAAGCAACAGCATCACAGGAATTTTAAACTTAAACAGATATTTACGTAAGAAAAACGCGATGATAAAGATATAGAAAAGAATGACCAAAAACCACAGATGATCCAAGTCGCCCAGCAAAACGAGTCGCTTTATCAGCCTTGGCAAATTACTGAGTGCGTAGATGCCAAGCAAGAGCTTAAGCGGCAGGATATAGAAAAACCGTGTAGTATAAAAAGGTACCGCCAACCGCTTGGTTTTCTTCCAAATCAGCCCGCCAAAGGTATAGGGTTTACGGTTATAGACATAGCCAAACACCGCCCCCGACACAAAGAAAAACAAGGGCATATGAAAGGAGTAGATGACACCAATGATGGTGTTTAGAATATGCTGTGCGCCGTTGCTTGCGTCATAGCTGATGGTATGGTTGGGGGTTTTGCTAAAGCCGATATGCCCCGCCACCACCAAAAAAGTGGTGATCACGGTCATAATTGCGTACGCGTACTCTTTGTTGCTTTGCTTTCTTTGTTCCATCCTCAATTTCTCTCTTATTTTTTATTTCTTTGTATCCGGCTTTTTTGCTACCAGCAAAAAGCGGTGCTCCTTGCTGACAAAATGACCTGTTTCCTGTATCGTGCGTTCAATGGCTTCCAGCGGCTCAAAGCAGGCCTTCACGCTAAATCCCGGGAACTCCCACGCAATGATTTTGGCAAAATACACCACCGCGCCTGTATCCAAAAAAGTCAAGTTCGGAAATGCTTCCTTTTTTTCCAATACCTCAAAGCCCGAAAGCGCCAATTTTTTCGCTGCATGTGTGGCATCCCAGTCCGGATATGGCGGCTTAAAATCCTCAATCAAAAATTCGCTTAACACCCGATTATTCTGCCCGCCGACCTGTTGGGTGATAAAAACACCACCGGGTTTAAGCACACGGAAAACCTCATCTGCGTCGAAGGATTCATGGCGATTAATCACGATATCAAAAACGTTATCAGCAATGGGAAGTAAATCATCCTGCTTAACAGGAACAACGCTAATCCCTAGCGGTGCCAAAAATTTTTGAATCAGCGCGATATTGGGCGGATATGCTTCGGTCACTGTGGTGTTTTTATGTGGGTGATTAAACCCAAGCAGAATCTCACCGCCGCCTGTGCCCATATCCAAAAGTTTAAGCGCCGGCGATAAATACGTTTTGACCCAATCTTTATAAGCCCATGGCAACGCTTCAAATTGCCATCTGCCGTCCAAATACGAAAAATCCCAGCCCGCAAAGGCCTGTGCTTCTTCTTTAAGCCAATGACTATATTGTGTTTTTAATCGCTCGTTCATTTTTTCGATTATAGCATTTTTTCCCCGCCTGTTCAAAACGTTGTTATCTTTCTGTTATTTTCATGCAGTATACTCAAGTGAAAATTACGACTATATCCTTAAAAATATGCTAAAATCATCTTATACAGATATCTATAGAAGGGTTTTATGATGGAACAAGAAAAACAACCGTACAAAATTCTTGCCGTGGATGACGACACCCGCATTCGCCTGCTCTTGACCACCGTTTTGGAAAGCCGCGGCTATAGCGTGGTCACGGCCGAAAACGGACAGGATGGCCTGGACGCTTTCAAGCGTGAAAAGCCCCATCTAGTGGTTTTGGACATCATGATGCCCGTGATGGACGGCCTGGCTTGCGCCAAAGAAATCCGAAAAGTTTCAGACTGTCCTATTCTTATGCTCACCGCCAAAGGCGAGGAGTATGACCAGGTGGAAGGTTTTAATACCGGTGCAGACGACTATGTGGTCAAGCCCTTTGCCCCCATGGTGCTGATTGCGCGCATCGAAGCGCTACTTCGCCGAGCCTATGGTGACGCCAGCGGCAAAAAACAATATGGCATCCTTTCGCTTGTGCCCGAAGGACGCGAAGTGTTGGTGTCGGGCGATACCGTTAATCTCAGCCGAAAGGAATATGATCTTTTAACCTATCTTGTGGAAAACCATCATCTTTCCTTGTCGCGCGATCAGATTTTAGAAGCGGTCTGGGGTTATGATTACCTTGGAAGCGACAGCACCGTGGACACACATATCAACCGTCTGAGAAACAAGTTAAAGTCCGCCAGTGATTATATTGTCACCTTACGCGGCTTTGGCTACAAGTTTGACCCAAAGGAATAAACTGATGAAACACTATAAAACATCCATATCAAAACGGTTATTTAAATATATTCTTTTTATCGTGCTGGCCTTTGCCTTGGTTGTGATGCTCTCAAACACGCTCCTCTTACGTCCGCTTTATCGCTTTTATATGCAGCAAGAGCTAAAAGAAAGCCTTGATGAGATTATGGCCCTAGATTTTTCGGACGATGATGATGAGTGGCTTTCAGAGATCGAAGAGGTGGAAGAAGGCGGTACTTTTGAAGTGCTCATCTATGATGGCTTACGCCTAATTTATTCATCCAACGAAGAATCTAAATGGATGGGATCGCAAAGGGGTAAGCATCACAACGAGATTATTGTGCGCATCCGTGAGGACGGTGACGACCCAGAGGAGGTTCTGGAGGAAGTGCGCAAGCGTGGCGGTGTGCAGGACGTTTTGTACCAAACCGGTGAAAAGGACGGCTATACCATCATCATCACCCAAGTAATGGACGTGATTGACAGCACCATTATGCAAACCAATCTGGTGGTTGGCTCGGTGACGCTGTTGTTTTTAGCGGTCACACTGGTTTTGGCTTTTGCGCTTTCACGTAAGTTCACCCGACCAATCCAACGCATGCAAGCCACCGTGGACAACATGACCAAACTCAAATTTGATGAAACCTGCAACGTCTCCACCGGCGACGAGCTGGAGCGCCTGGCAGACGATATCAACGCGCTTTCCGCACGATTGAAACACACACTGGAAGAATTAAATGCGCGGAATCTTCAGCTGGAAAAAGATATCCTTTCCCAGCGACAGTTTATCTCCAACGCATCGCACGAGCTTCGCACCCCGCTTTCGCTGATTAAAGGCTATGCGGATGAAATGGCCAATGGATTTATCACGGATAAAACCCAACAAAGATTGGTTTTTGGTATCATCGGTGAAGAGGCTGGAAAGATGAACCGCCTTTTAAAAGAAATGCTGGATCTTTCCCGCATGGAGAGCGGACGGATGCAACTGAACCTGCAACCGATTTCGGCTCGGGATGAGATTCACGCTTTTGTCGAAAAATACAGCGGCTATATTGGGGAAAAAGGTTTGGACGTTTCGCTGGATTTGGCAGAGGGCAACGATACCTGCCTAGTTGATCCCATGCGATTTGAACAGGTCATGGCCAACTATCTTTCCAACGCTGCCAAGTACGGGGATGCGAAACATCGCGTGGTCATCTCAACCGAGATTAAACAAGACGTCATTCGAATCGCTGTTTTCAACTCAGGTCCGTCAATATCCGAGGACGCTTTAAACCGACTCTGGGACAGATTCTACAAACAGGATGAATCCCGCACGCAGGATGACGGAAGTTATGGCCTTGGGCTCTCCATCGTTGCGGCCATCCAGAATCTTTCGGGTCAAGCGTTTGGTGCAGAAAACACCGATGGGGGTGTTGTTTTCTGGTTTGAAGCCGCCAAAGCCTGATTTCTCCGGCAAATCGAAATTTTAAAGCAAACAAAAAAGGAAGCGTGAATCTTCACCTTCCTTTTTCTTTTCTATATATAACTGTTTTTTAGTCCAGCATATGATCCGCGTCCACAAGCAAGCTATCCGGTACCTCGGTGAACAACGTGGAAATAGACGTTTTTGAATGGATACGACTAATCGCCTCGGCAAACAGCGGCGCCACCGACACCACCTTAATTTTCTTGCTCAAGTGTGTATAGGGGTTATTGACCGTATCTGTGCCCAAAATAAACTCAACCGGGCTTTCGTCCAACAGCTTAACGGCTTTTTCCTTGACCATCAGATGAGATAAACAAGCAAAGATTCTCTTAGCACCCTTCGCTTCCAGTGCCAAAGCAATCTCCTTGATGGTCCCCCCCGATATCGTAAAATCATCCACAATCATACAGGTTTTCCCCTTGACATCGCCAATCACGTTCAGGCATTTGGCGTTTTCGTCATGCCCAACGCGCTGTTTATCACCGATGGCCACATCAACGCCCATGTAATCCGCAAATTTTCGCGCTTCTTTCGCAAACCCAACATCCGGCGAAACCACCACCAAATCATCATCCACAAGATCCATGCGCTTGATATGCTCACATAAAATCGGCAAGCTCATAAGGTGATCCAGCGGGATTTTGAAAAACCCTTGTACCTGCGGGCTATGCAGATCCATCATGACCACGCGATCCGCTCCGGCAAGCTCGATGCTCTCGGCGCAGACTCTGGCGCGGATGCTGACCCGCGGCTCGTCCTTTTTGTCCCCTTTGGCATAAGAGAAATAAGGAATAATCGCTGTCACCGAATTGGCAGACGCCCGTTTAAATGCATCCAACCAAAACAGAATTTCGACAAATTCATTGTTGGGGTCCATGCCGATGGGCTGAACAAGATAGACATCTTTGTCCCGAACCATTTCTTTTACCCGAACAAAAATATTGCCATCCGAGAAACGGATGACTTCAGAATCGCCTAACTCTATATTCAAATATTTGGACATCTTTTTTGCAAAAGAATATCCCGAAGTGCCTGCAAACACCTTGATATCACCGCTTGTTAAAACCATTTTATCTCTCCCAAAATAATCCGTTACCTTTAATTGTATTTTAGCACATATAGCCCGCTAAATAAATGGGCTTAAAAAAAGGATGTGCGTTTTTCGCTCATCCTTCAAAGATTTCGTCTATATTCCATTTTTCTCGAAGTGCCGCCAAAGTACCATCCGCCTTCATCGCTTCAATCGCTTGATTAAAAACCTTGGTCAGCTCCGCGTCTCTGTAATTAAACGCAAAGCAATACTCATGATACAGCATCCTATCCGGCAAAACCATCAAATCCTCTGTCATATTAAGATGAACAAACATCATACTCGCGGCCAACACATCCGCATCAAACGTCTCCACGGCTTCGAACAAATCCTGATAGCAAGCGTACTGCACTACGTCATATATCTTCTGCTCTTCTTCGGGCAATGCTTCATTGATACCCGCAAAATATTCTTCAATATGCTGGTCCGTATAAGAATCGTTCAAGACCCCCACCAAGATTGTATTGGCGGCCAGCACATTCAGTCTCTGGTCTTTACGGGTCACCAATGCCACCTCGTCCACAAAAAAACCATCCGAATAGTTTAAGGTAATCCTTTTGGAGGAGTTTGGAACAAACGCCCCGATGCATACGTCGATCTCCCGCATATTGAGCTTGGAAAGCTTGGTGCTGGAGGTGACTTCCTCATAGCGGATAAGGATCTGGTCCTTAAATATCCGCCGGATCACTTCCTCGCATACATCAATTTCAAACCCTTCCATTTCCCCTGTTTCTTCATTGCGCCGACTATAGGAGCCAAGGTCGGTTCTGACACCCACCGTAATCATTCCTTTGCTGAAAATCTCTTTGGACGCCAAGCTGACGTTGGGTGGTTTTTGAAGGTCGTAGATATAATAGGTGAGTGCACCCAGCACTAATATGCTTAAAATCGAGAGCACAAAAACAACTTTACCGTTGATGTCACTATAATTTTTTACGCGCGGCTTTAGTACGCGTTTCGCCGCTTTTTTAAGCTTCTTTTTCATCAAGCGTATTATATCACCGTTTTATTTTTTTATCTGCACCCAGCAAGCCCTTTATAAAAAATTCACATTTTCGCGTT
>JBFLKV010000162.1:0-3692 GCA_040883365.1 Eubacteriales bacterium | reverse complement strand
GGTGGGAAAAAGGTGCTGGATAAGTTAAAGCAGCTTTTGGATATTGAGGTTGGAGAGACCACCGAGGATCGCAACTTCTCGCTGGAAGTGATGCGGTGTATCGGCGCATGCGGATTGGCGCCGGCCATCAGCATCGACGATAAGGTCTACAAAAGTGTCAACCCCAACAAAATCGCCCTTATTTTGGGCGAGTATGAGTAAGGAGGGATGACAATGATGATTAATAACAAAGATACGCTTTTAAAAATTAAAGCGGACTATAAGGAAAAACAGGCAGGCTTTGACTATACTGTTCTCATCTGTTCGGGTGCGGGATGTATCTCGTCCAACTGTGAAGCGGTAAAAACGGCCTTTGATGAAGCGCTGGCGTCAATTAAGCCGGATAAAAAAGTTGATATCAAGTTGACTGGATGTATGGGCACTTGCAACATTGGTCCGGCTATGATTATTCAGCCTGGCAATGTATTCTACTGCAAACTGGAGCCTGAGGACATGGCGGTCATCGTCCAAAAACATTTGGTTGAAGGCGGCATCGCGGAAGAATACTGTATAACGGATGAAAAGACCGGCAAGCCGATTCCGTGTGTGGAGGATATTCCGTTCTTTATCAACCAGCAGAAAATTGTGCTGAAGAATTGCGGAAATATTGATTGTCTTAGCATGGAAGAATATATCGCTTGCGACGGATATCAGGCACTATTTAAAGCGCTGGAAGAGATGTCACCCGAGAGCGTGATTGACACGGTTTCCGATTCTGGACTTCGCGGCCGTGGTGGCGGCGGATTCCCCACCGGCCTAAAGTGGAAACTGGCAAGAAAGAGCCAGAGCGACAAGAAGTTTGTCATCTGTAACGCGGACGAGGGCGACCCGGGTGCGTTTATGGATCGCTCAGTATTGGAAGGCGACCCACATACTGTGATTGAAGGTATGGCGATTGCAGGCTATGCTATCGGTTCGGATCAGGGTTATGTCTATGTGCGGGCAGAATACCCATTGGCGGTGGAACGCTTACAAACCGCTATCGACGACGCCAGAGAAAGTGGCGTTTTGGGCAAGGGCATATTCGGCAAGGATTTTGATTTTGATATCGAGATTCGTATCGGGGCCGGTGCATTTGTCTGTGGCGAGGAGACCGCGCTAATTTCTTCGGTGGAAGGCGCACGTGGTGAGCCCAAGCAAAAACCGCCCTATCCTTCCGACGAAGGGCTGTTTAAAAAACCGACCATTATCAATAACGTAGAAACATTTGCAAATATTTCGAGCATCATCAATCAAGGTGCGGATTGGTTTAAGCAATCCGGTACCGAAAAGAGCAAGGGCACCAAGGTGTTTGCGTTGGCGGGTGACATCACCAACACGGGTATCGTGGAAGTGCCTATGGGCATCACGCTGGGCGAAGTCATCTTTGACGTTGGCGGCGGCATACCCAAAGACAAGAAATTCAAAGTGGCGCAGACCGGTGGACCTTCGGGCGGATGTCTGACCAAAGAACACTTAAACGTGCCTTTGGATTATGATTCTTTGGTAGAACTTGGCGCGATCATGGGTTCGGGTGGTTTAATCTGTATGGATGAAGACACCTGCATGGTGGATGTGGCGCGTTTCTTTATGGAGTTTGTGCAGGACGAATCCTGCGGCAAATGTGTGGCCTGTCGATTGGGTACCAAACGCATGCTGGAGATTCTGGAGCGCATCACTAAGGGTCAAGGTGTACCTGGGGATATCGAAAAACTGGAGCGCCTTGGCAAAGTGATTAAGGACACCGCACTTTGCGGTCTGGGTCAAACAGCACCAAACCCAGTGCTTTCCACGATCAAGTACTTTAGAGAAGAATACGAGGAGCATATTAACGAGAAATACTGTCGCGCAGGTGTTTGTGCCGACATGTTTATTTCGCCTTGCGAAAACGCGTGTCCTGCTGGCGTGAATGTGCCGGGGTATATCGCGCTGATTGCGGCGGGTAGGATACAGGACGCCTATAACCTCATCCGCATGGAAAATCCATTCCCATCGGTTTGCGGTCGGGTATGTACGCATCCATGCGAAAGCCGATGCCGACGCGCACAGCTGGATGATCCGGTGGCCATTATGGACTTAAAACGCTATGCAGCGGACGAAGCCATGAAGATGCCGGGCGGACAGGAACAACTGATTTTGCCGCGAACAGGCAAGTCGGTGGGCATTGTGGGCGCGGGTCCTTCGGGGCTTACTTGCGGATACTATTTGGCAAGGCTGGGTTATGACGTGACGGTTTATGAATCCGAGGACGTCCCGGGCGGTATGCTGAGCTATGCTATTCCTGAATATCGTCTACCCAAAGCGATTCTGCAAAAAGAAATAGATATCCTAAAAGAATCAGGTGTGACGATTAAAACAGGTGTTGAGATCGGTAAAGATATTACGTTTGATGATATCAAAGAAAAACACGATGCAGTCTATATCGCTACGGGTACTCAGATATCTAAAAAAGTGGGGATTGACGGCGAAGAAAAACCGGGCGTATTCCACGGTCTAGATTTCCTGCGTGAAGCCAACCTAGGGCGCTTGACCGAAGTGAAAGGCAAAGTGGCGGTCATCGGCGGCGGCAACACAGCCATTGATGCATCCCGCGTGGCCTTACGTTTAGGTGCGGATGAAGTGCATATCATCTACAGAAGAAGCGAAGAAGATATGCCGGCTGAAAAACGTGAGATTGCAGATGCCATAGAAGAAGGCATTACGGTACATACATTGCTTTCACCCATCGCATTTATTGGCGATGATCATGTGACGCATGTCAAATGCAAAAAAATGACGCTTTCCGGCTTTGATAACAGTGGTCGTAAGGTGCCGAAAGAAACCGAAGAAATCATTGAATTCCCGGTGGATATGGTCATACCGGCCGTCAGCCAGTATTCGGACCTACCGTTTGTCGAGAAAAATGAAGTTGAACTGACCCGATGGGGCACTTTCGTGGTGGATAAGCAAAACCGTATGACATCCATAGACGGCGTGTTTGCGGGTGGCGACGTGGTGCGTGGACCGGACGCCGTCATTACGGCAATCGCTGACGGAAAAGCGTCGGCAGCCAGTATTGACCTGTACCTCGGTGGTAAGGGTGAGCTAAACAAAGGCCGTGCCATTGAGATCCCGATGAACTTCGATGAGGGTGAGTTGGTCGAGCATGAACGGTTTGGTATGAAATGGATGGATCCTGATAAACGCAAAGATAGCTTCGACGAAGTTTCATTAGGTTTCCACAAACTCAACGCCACTGCGGAAGCAATGCGCTGCTTACGCTGTGACAGGCGGGAAGGATAGGGTGACAGTATGGTTAATTTAAGTATAAACGGAAAAGCCGTCAGTGTACCCGAAGGAACAACAATTCTGGAGGCGGCAAAAACACTAAACATTGATATTCCGACCCTTTGCTTTATGGAGGATATCCATAAAATTGGGTCGTGCAGAATGTGCGTCGTGGAAGTGGATGGCGCAAAAGGTCTGCAGGCATCGTGTATTACGCCGGTGCGGGACGGTCTTGTGATTAAGACCAACACCGAACGGGTACGTGAAGCGAGAAAAGTGGTCTATGAGCTGATTATGAGCGACCACCCCAAGGATTGCTTAAGTTGTTCGCGCAATCAGGCCTGTGAGTTGCAGGCCATCGGCGAGATGATTCAGGCCGACGAAAGCGCGTTTGAAGGAGAGAAGTC
>JBFLKV010000003.1:0-4700 GCA_040883365.1 Eubacteriales bacterium | reverse complement strand
GCATCGGCGTGCCTGAGCATGATAATGAAGGACGGGTGATTACGCTGGAGTTTGATACGCACTATTTTATCACCTGCTATACGCCAAACTCACAGCGCGAGCTGGCGCGCCTCGATTACCGCATGGCATGGGAAAAGGCGTTTTTGGAATACATCAATGGTTTAAATGCCAAAAAGCCGATTGTGCTTTGCGGGGACCTAAACGTGGCGCACACCGAGATTGACCTAAAGAACCCCACGACCAACCGCAAGAACGCCGGATTTACGGATGAGGAGCGGGAGCGGATGACCATACTGCTGGGAGAAGGTTATGTGGACACGTTTCGGCACCTGTACCCGGACGCAGTGGAGCGTTACTCCTGGTGGTCTTACATGAGACAAGCGCGCGATCGGAACATCGGGTGGCGCATTGACTACTTTATCGTTTCGGAAAAACTGAGAAGTGCTATAAAAGACGCTGAGATTTTGGACGACGTGATGGGCAGCGATCATTGCCCGGTCACGGTGGAGCTAAATATATAAGAAGAAGCATTGCGTTTCATAGGTGCCAAGTTGATGAAAACTCATTTGTGGTTAAAAGCGACCCGGAGTATCAAAAGAACATCGAGCGATATACATCCAAAGATGGCTGTTTTGCGCTGATTCTTTATGCCGTGTTTATGCTGGTTTGCTCTGGGTTAGCGGTTTGCGCATCCCGTTTTTTATATATCAGAGAAAACATTCTTGCTTTTGGTGCGCTTGCCTATGGGTGCATCATCGGCATAACGCTGCTTTTGATGAAAGCAAGAAAGCAAGGCTTATCTTCGGTGGGTCTTGTTGGCGGTCGGTGGAAAAAAAGTTGCCTAATAGGCTTTATCGTGTCGATTATAGCTTTTGTATTCGATGGGGGCTTTGCGCTGATTCAAGACCAATTCTTTATCGGCATAAAAGAGATGGCGATTTTGAGCCTGTATTTTATCATCATCGCAGTCTGTGAGGAGCTTGTGTTTCGTGGATATATGGGCACCCGGATTTATGGGCTGATTAAAAAACAGTGGATAGGCATCATACTCATTGGCGTGCTTTTTGCATTCTCACATCTCTTGGTCCGCGCGACGGCATTTAATCTTAACGTATTTGATTTGTTTTTAGAGCAATGGATATGGATGCTTGAGCTCTTCATTCTTCATATCATCTGGAACTACATTTATTTAAAAACCAACTCACTCTATGGCTCGATTTTTTCACATTGGCTATCGAATTTGGTTATCGGATTGTTTGCGCGATAATCGCTTTGCGTTTTTGTCCGCAAGGCAAAAGCCAGAAACTACTTGGATGACAAACCTATAGATAATAAGGCTTGCGGCTTAAAGGCCTTATTTTTTTAGAAAAAATTCACTAACATGGCCATTATACCGATGCCTGAAAGCACGATGACGAACAGTTTTTTGGTAAGCACTGAGATGATGCTGGTGAGCACTGCCGCGATTAGCAGATAGTTATCCAGCGAAATATCAATTTGGCCACTGACCAGCAAAAGGGAGGGCACCAACAGCGCGCCTAAAATGGCGACCGGAAGATATTCCAACACGTCGATGACGACCTTAGGCAACTTGACCCGAGAGAGGATGGTCAGCGGAAGCGTACGGGGTAGATAGGTAACGGCAAACATGCCGATAAAGATGGCAAGAAGATTAGCGCTTGATGGCATATTTTACCCCCACAGCGGCAAAGGAAACCACCAGCGCCGCGATAATCACGTTGAAATTGGTGATACCGATAAGATATAAAAATAGCGATAAAACGCCGCTTGCAAGGCAAACCAAAAGATGCGTTTTGGTTTTAGCCAGCATGGCGATAAGGCCGATGAACATGGCCGGCAGTGCAAAGGAGAGGCCGAACTTTTCAAAATTAGGGATGAATCCGCCCAGCAAAATTCCCAACACGGTGGCGCAAAGCCAAGAAAACCAAGCGGTGAACTCCAACCCGAAGAGATAGGCGATGCCAAAACCGTTCGGATCCGCTTTGGCGCGCGTGATGCCCACGGCAAAGGTTTCGTCCGTGATGCCAAAGGAGACGATTAAGAGCGCCCAAACGCTTTTGCCGTGTAAATACGGCGCATAAGCCGAGCTCATCATGAAATGACGAAAGTTGATGAAAAAAGTGGCGGTGATGATGGTGGCTGCTGTCGCGCCTTTTTCCAGCATATCCACGCCAATAAATTGGGCACTTCCGGCATAAACGATCGCCGACATGGCCGACATATCGCGCAGTAAAAAACCGAGGCTACCTGCCGCGACACCCAATGTGATGCCGATGGGCCAAAGCCCTAGGGCAACGGGCAGTGCGTCGGATACGCCGATTAAAAAGGGATGCTTTGTTTTTACCTTTTCCACGAGTGTTTTCTCCTGCCGGTTTTGGATTATTATAGCACAGCAAAACTTAAACTTCCAAGCGCGTATGACCGAATATAACCGTCTCGCTCCGCTTTGACTTTTCAAATTAATGTGGTTATAATCTAGCTGAGCATAAATAAAAAACGATGGATTACGGGAGAGAAGGACATGAATATTGTGGTTTTATGCGGCGGACTGAGCGTTGAGCGGGATGTTTCGCTCTGCACGGGTTCGCTCATTACCAAAGCCTTGATGGATAAAGGACATAATGCGGTTTTGGCCGATGTGATTGAGGATGTAGACTTATGTGGTAAATCGGCACTTGAATATATCGAGAATTGTGCGGAGTGCGAACTGGTCATCTATTCGGTGCCAAAAATCGCGCCGGATATTGAAAAATTAAAAGAAAAAGTGTTGGCTAAAGGACACGGCGTCTTTGGCAAAAACGTGCTTTCGCTCTGCATGGCGGCGGATATTGTGTTTATGGCTTTGCATGGCGATGCAGGCGAAGACGGACGCATACAGGCCACGCTTGATTTGATGGATGTGAAATACACAGGCAGTGGATACTTGGGCTCGGCTGTGGCTATGAGCAAGCGCATCAGCAAAATGGTGTTCACCGAAAAAGATATTCTTTCGCCTAAATATCGAATGGTGACAGAGGACGAATATACAGAAAAACTGTTAGATGAAATTGCCGTACCCTGTGTGGTTAAAATCAACGCGGGCGGTTCCAGCATCGGGGTTTATGTCATCAAGGAAAGATCCGAACTGAAGCCGTGCATGGAAGCGGCATTTAAGCTGGAAAATGAACTGGTGGTTGAGGAGTACATCGAGGGGCAGGAATACACCTGTGGCGTTTTGACGGGCCAAGGGTTGCCGGTGGTCGAGATTACACCCAACGAAGGTTTTTATGATTACAACGCCAAGTACCAGCCGGGCGCAACCAAAGAGGTTTGCCCCGCGCCATCTTTAAGCGCCGAAGAGACGGCCAAGATGCAAAAAATCGCAGTGAAAGTGCACGAGGCTTTGGGCATCGGTGTTTATTCTCGGGTTGATTTTATTGTGGACGAAAAAGGGGATATGTATTGTATTGAGGCCAACACGTTGCCGGGCATGACCCCGACATCCCTTTTACCGCAGGAAGCTGCGGCGATTGGTATTGGATATGAGGACCTCTGTGAGCTGATTATCACCGAAAGCATGAAGAAATACGAATAGGAAAAATAGATGAAACCGATGACACTGGGTGAAATTGCGAAAGCCGCAAACGGGGTGCTTAACGACTCACGTCTAGAAAACCAAATAATCGATAGCATTGTGATTGACAGCCGAAAAGCGACGGCCGGCAGTCTTTATATTCCCGTCATCGGTGAAACAAATGACGGTCATGCATTTATTGAAGGCGCATTTAAAAACGGGGCGGTTTGCACGTTGACCGAACGAGATGAAACCCGATCGCATATTCGCGTGGCCGCCACTTTTCAAGCGCTTAAAGACATTGCCGAATATTACCGAAGCTTATTTGATATTCCGGTGATTGCGCTGACCGGGAGTGTGGGCAAAACCACAGCCAAGGATATGATTGCATCGGTCTTAAGCCAAAAGTATTATGTGCATAAAACACCGGGCAACTTTAACAACGAGTTTGGCTTGCCGCAAGCGGTATTTGGAATCACCGAGGACCATGAGGCGGTGGTGCTGGAGCTGGGCATGAATAACTTCGGCGAAATCTCACGGCTCAGCAAGGTCGCGCGCCCGGATATCTGCATGATATTAAATATCGGGGTTTCGCACATTGGGCGGCTGGGCAGTCAGGAAGGCATCTTGAAAGCCAAGTCCGAGATTTTTGATTATATGAAAGAAAACGGCAAAGCATATTTAAATGGAGACGACCCTTACCTTATAAAGCTAAACACAAAAAAGCTATCCCCGATTCTGTTTGGACAGGGTGCGAACAACGATGTCAAGGTCACCGAAGTTTTAGGCGCGGATATCAGTGGCACACATTTTACTGCTAAATATAAAGATGAAACATTTGATATTCAAATCCCTTGTCCGGGTAAACACATGATACCCGCAACGCTGGCGGCGCTGGCCATCGGGTACGATCTTGGGTTAACAGCTCAAGAGATTGGGGCGGGAGTCAAAGCTTTTACGCCCTCGGGTGAGCGGCTGGATATGATTCAGACTAAAAAAATCACCGTGCTCAATGATGTGTACAATGCATGTCCCGAATCGATTATGGCAGGGATAGACGTTCTGGCACTGGCGGATGGGAGAAAAGTGGCCATCTTGGGCGATGTCTTTGAACTGGATGCATTTG
>JBFLKV010000161.1:0-6564 GCA_040883365.1 Eubacteriales bacterium | reverse complement strand
TAAAGGCACTCAAATCGCTCGCAAATGAAGAGGTTGCGGCATTGATGCTGACCAACCCGAACACGCTGGGTATTTTTGAGAAGAATATCGTCGAGATCGCCGAAATCATTCATTCGGTTGGCGGCAAACTATACTATGATGGCGCGAACATGAACGCGATTATGGGCATTGTGCGTCCGGGGGATATGGGCTTTGATGTGATGCACCTTAATCTGCACAAAACGTTCTCCACACCTCATGGCGGTGGTGGCCCGGGCAGCGGCCCGGTGGGATGCTCGGCAGAGCTGGCAAAATATTTGCCCAATCCGCAAGTGGTTAAGACGGATGCGGGCTATGCCCTGCGTGATCACTCGAATAGCATCGGCAAAGTGAAAAGTTTTTACGGCAACTTTATGGTTGCGCTTAGGGCTTATGCGTATATTTTAAGTCTCGGAGCAGAGGGGCTAAAAGACACTTCGGTCGGCGCCGTGCTGAACGCCAATTATATGAAAGAGCGGTTGAAAGGGACTTATGCGATGAGTCATGATGGCCTTTGCATGCACGAATTTGTGATGAGCGCCAAAGACATCAAGGAAAAAACGGGTATAGCGGCATTTGATATCGCCAAAGGTATTTTGGATTACGGTATCCACCCACCCACCGTATATTTTCCGTTGATTGTGCCCGAAGCGTTGATGGTGGAGCCCACTGAAACCGAGAGTTGGGAGACACTGGACAGAGCATGTGATATACTGATTGAAATTGCAAAGATGGCAGAAACGGATGCCGAGCGGCTGAAGCAAGCGCCGACAACTTGTTCTGTCGGACGCGTGGACGAAACGCTGGCGGCCAGAAAACCGATATTGACATACGTGGCAGAAAAACAACTGACAGAATAAGGAAAACATTGGTTTTAAGCGGCGATTTATTGTTTAAAAATAATAGTATCACCTCAAATAATATTTAAGACTTAAAATTGAAAGCCATTTACGGGGAGAAACCTGAACACTGGATGTTTAACCAAGGGTAAGTGAATGGGAGGAATCTGTTATGTATTATGCCGCTTTTAATACGCCGCTTTGTAAAATGATGATTGCTGGAGATGAGACGGGTGTTTCGCTTTTGCAGCTGGATATTGCGGATGAGCCGTCATCGTCTTTTTCGATAGGTTCCAATTGGGAAAACAACTCGAGTTTTTTTGACGAGGAGATACATCAGATTCTGGATTATCTTCGTGGCGACAGAAAAAGCTTTGATATTGTTGCCAATCCGCATGGCACCGCTTTTCAGCATCAGGTTTGGGAAGCTGTACTTGATATCCCTTATGGTAAAACCACCAGCGTAGGAGACATCGCGCAGAAACTACACCATCCGGATGAGGTCGGGGCGGTGGGACAAGCCGGGGCTAAAAACCCGATTCCGATTATTATACCCTGCCATCGGGTGATTGGGACAGACATGTGCCCGCAGGGGTTTTCGCTGGATAGAAGGATTAAAGAAAGACTAATCGAACTTGAGAAAGGGCATTGATGAGTAAAAAAGTAATTGCAACCGAACAGGCACCCGCGGCCATTGGGCCATATAGTCAAGGTGTCACTGCAGGGAATATGGTTTTTGTATCGGGGCAGATTCCGATTGACCCCGCTACGGGGGAGCTCGCCGGCCAGGATATTGAAGCCCAAACACA
The DNA here is from genome assembly GCA_040883365.1 of Eubacteriales bacterium. GTDB lineage: Bacteria > Bacillota > Clostridia > Christensenellales > CALMFG01 > CALMFG01. The sequence continues at coordinate 4,898 of JBFLKV010000161.1, read as the reverse complement.
CCAGAGCCTAAAAAACGTCAGCGCTGTTTTAAAAGCCGCTGGACTGACATTGGACAATGTGGTCAAAACCACGGTCTTTTTAAAGGATATGGATAGCTTTTCGGTGATGAACACGGTTTATGCATCCTATTTTTCGGCACCGTTCCCGGCGCGCGCTGCTGTGGAAGTGGCGAGGCTGCCAAAGAACGTGTTGGTGGAGATTGAAGCGATTGCGATAAAAGGCGAAAGCCAAAAATAAAGGAGAACTATGCAGTATCGAAAAATGCCAAAGGGTAAGGATAAGCTCTCTGCACTGGGATTTGGATGTATGCGCCTGCCCACCCGTTTTGGTGGCGCGGCAAGTGCTGCGATAGATAAGGAAGAAGCCACGAAATTGGTTCGCGATGCCATCGACCAGGGCGTTAACTATCTGGATACCGCATGGCCCTATCATCTGGGAGCATCGGAGAGTTTTTTGGGTGACTCGGTTTTAACCGATGGATACCGCGAAAAGGTCTTTTTGGCCACCAAACTACCTTGCTTTATGATTCGCAAAACCGAATCGATGCAGACCATTTTTGATAAACAGCTTCAGAAACTGAACACCGATTATATCGATTACTATCTTGCGCACTCGTTGGAGGCCACATCGTGGACCGCGATGAAGGCGCTGGGGATTGTCGCTTTTATGGACAAAATAAAGGCCGAGGGCAAAGTTCGGCATATGGGTTTTTCGTTCCATGGAAAAAAAGATGATTTTATGCAAATCGTTGATGACTACCCTTGGGATTTTGTGCAAGTCCAGTATAATATTCTCGACGAGCATTTTCAGGCAGGGATTGAAGGTATCGAATATGCAGCAAAAAAAGGCATGGGTGTCATCGTGATGGAGCCCATGCGCGGCGGAACGTTGGTGGATAGGATTCCGGACGAAGTGAAACGCATCTATGATGCGTCTGGGTTCAATCGTTCTGCGGCCGATTGGGCATTTCGTTGGATTTATAATAACCCCAATGTCACCGTGGTGCTTTCGGGCATGAACACAAAATCGCAGGTAGATGAAAACGTGCGCGTGGCATCGGAGGCGCTGGCAAACGGAATGGATGACAAGGAACTTGCGACCATCCAATCGGTAAAAGATACATATCATCGGCTTTTAACCGTGGGGTGCACGGGATGTGCCTATTGTATGCCTTGTCCGGCAGGGATCGATATTCCGGGGGCGCTTAAGAATTTGAATAACTATCATATGTTTAAGAAATCATCGGCAAAATTTGACCATTTGCGTTTTGCCGGCATCAGTACCGCGGATGGGAAACCGCACTGGACCGACGCTTGTATCGATTGTGGCAAATGCGAAGAGAAGTGCCCGCAAGGGGTGCCTGTGCGAAAAACATTTTTAAAAGTGCAAAAAGACTTAGAGACAACGCCAATCAAAGTGATGGCAGCCATCGGCCGTGCCGTTATGGGCGGGGGGAAAAAATAGAAAAAAGAAAAAAGCGCCTTTGCCTTTTAAAAAGCATTGGCGCTCTATTTTTTTATCATCAGACGAGGTAGCGGTTTTTAAACTCGGCTTTAATGACAGGAGTTACACCAAACTTATTGCTTAAGTAGGTGTCAAAACTGCCGTAGTCTTTAAAAATTTGCGCAATGTAGGCGTTGATGTATTCTGGCAGCGCCAACATCATCGCGTCGAATTTTTTAGTATCGTCAATCTCGTTATCATCGGTATCAAACATATGCGCCATTTTTCTTTTTAGGATAAACATGGAGATCATGTCCTGCCGCTCATATTCTTTGCGAATGGCGGCGATGTCGAAATCGAGCAACATCATAAGGATAGCCGAGAAAACACCGGTTCTGTCTTTGCCGGCCGAACAGTGGTAAAGAAAAGAGTTGGAGTCTTGATCCAAAATACTTTCGAGCACGGGGCGAAACCCTTCCGTTTTAGCAAAAGCCTCGGAGTACATGCGTTTCATCAAGTCCACCAATTGCTCACGCGACATGTGCGTTAAGTCGGATACACCCAATGGATTGGCTTGATCCAAGATATCAAAATGTCGAGTGCGGAACATATCCGCAGCGAGTGCCGGCATTTCACCGATTTCTTCGCTAGAACGGAAATCGTAAATGTCCTGTACGCCAAAGCCATGAAGCTGTCGGACATCCGACTTGGAGGCATAGGAGACTACACCTGATCGAAATATCGTGTTCTTAACGACGGTTTTCCCTTCCGTGTTTTTTAATCCCTTAGCTAAAGATTTGAAATTTAAGATTTTTAACATGGCCCTTTACTTCCTTTTACTATATATATATTTACTCTATCGTATCAATATTTCGGAATCGGTGTTTTTTTTAGAATATGCGCTTATCATACATGTACGGTGATTATCGATGAAAAAACTTTAAAAAAGTATATAAAAGAACGTAAGTGCATTGACCCAAAAACAGCAAATAAGCGCGAAACAAAATATAAAAATTTCACACCGTGTAGTAATTTTAAACCTTTTGGTGGCATTTTTCAAATATTTTTTGTGAATTTGATTGAAAAACCATAGTTTTTTTTATTTGCGAGCTTTCTTTTTATACAATTGGCTTTTTGCGCGAAATAATGCGAATTGGTTTAGGATAAGAATAAAATGTTTAGATATGCTACATATAATACGAGTAGATACAGAAAGGGTTCTGACAGGACGATAATTTGCTCATCTTACAACTCGATTACTGCCCGATAAATAATTTAACGCGATAAAGCATTGTCCCGTTTACGGATTTATGTTAAAATCGAACTATAGGTAGGGATTAACGGGGTTGAGTGATGTTCTGTGTGTTACCAAAGACGCACCTTTATAAGTTGTGTTCAGGTAAATGACGGAGCATTTTTGTTTATTATGGGTTTGCATTTAGGGGAGGGTAAACACATGTTGGGCAGCGAAATTCTAGATATAGCCTTTCGGAACATTCCAGAGTGTATGCTTTTTATTTTTTCTGGGTATGCTTTTGCAAAGTATAAATTGCAATTCAAACGATACTTTCTTTCTGTTGGCGTATTAGCATTGGTCGGGTATATTATTGAGCGATTACTGCCGGTTGGCTTTGGGATATCGCAGATTTTAGTGATTATTGTCAGTGCGGCATTGCTAACAACGATTAACTTAATACCAATGCAAAAGGCGATTGCTTCTGTATTTGCAGTCATGATACTGGGTTTTGTTACTGATATCATTGCGGTTGTCTGTACGGCTTTGATTAAGGGACTGGACATTCAGAGTATTATAACGAACAGTGCGCTTGTAGATTCTGTTTTTAAAAATCAAGTTGAACGATTATGCTACGGTGCTATTTCTCTTGTCATTATGGCGATTGTGTTGCTTAGCTTATATTTCATTGCGAAGAAAAGAGGAACATTGAAGAATGTACCTGTTGGAAAGAGCGTCGAAAAAGCTGGCTGATAAGGTTTCAGCGGAGCTCGATTATGACCAAGACAGAAAAGAAGTGGTTGCATATGGTGCATATGCTATTATGCAACTAGCATTTTCGATTTTGATGATTGTTGTTTTTGGTATTATATTTGATGTTCTTGTAGAGGCGTTGGTGATTACTGCTTCTGGGGCTATTTTAAGAAGATACACCGGTGGCGCACATGCCAGCTCGCCAAATATCTGTGTTGTAGTTGGAACGGTTGTTTGCATTGGGTTTGCGCTGCTTTCTACATTGACAATATTCGTGGATTTTTGGTTGATTGTTGCTCTGGTTTTATCTGTCTATCTCATTTCATTTTGGCTAATTAATCGTTTTGCACCGGTGGACAGTGAAAACAAACCTATTTCAGAGAAGCGTAAACCTGCGATGAAACGCGGTGGCATGATCCTCAATGGGATATATTTACTTTTAAACACTGGAATAATCATGGGTGCAGCAGTTTCAGGTAATCAGAAATGGCTTGTTTTTTCTGTTTGCATTGCACTGGGTGTGCTATGGCAAGTATTTTCCATCACACCGGTTGGAGGCGTTTGGCTGGGCAAACTGGATAGGCTTTTATCCTTTAAACGCACAGTAAAAACTAACGGATAGAGGCAAGAGATTTTATTCTTGCTGAAAATAAAAAAGGAGGGAAGCATCATGAAAAGGCTTATTTTTACAGCCGCTGCAGCGATGAGCACCATTTTTGCAGCACTTATGGCAACCTCGGCTTGCTGGTTATGGTTCTATCAACCAGAAGAACCTAAATCATTAAGAGAAGATTAATGAACAAGGCTTGAGTGAGGACAATATGCGGGGCGAGCCAAGCTTGTCCTGCATATGCCTAGTTTTTGAAAGATCAATGGGTAAGGGCACGTGACAAAAATACGGACTTCTAAGACAAAACGGCTTAATGAAATTCTCTCTATTGTAAAACTGTTTGCACTGCTTTTTTCAGGAGTTGGATTATACGTATCCATATATGGAAAAAACGATGTCGGTTTCAGTGGTTTGTTTGCGCCAATTTCGCTGATGGCTATTCTTGCACTTATTTATATTTTTTGGTCTAACGTATCCTTAAACAAACTCGAGAATAGACATATAAAACTGGTTCAATATATTGAGAACTATCTCTTTGTTCTCATCTTTGCTGCCGTCATCTACTTTTCTGGTGCACATGAATCCAAGAACAAATTCTTATTTCTTTTTATTATTATATCTTCCAGCATACAACTTGGCATGCGCGCGGGTATTGTTTCGGCGTTTGTCTCTTCAGCTATCGTGCTTGGTTTTGACATCATTGGAGTGGGGACAGATACGGTTAACACCTACTTTGAAGCGGACTTAGTGATTGCTGCGCTATTTATCATCATGGCGTGGTTGGTCGGCCATTATGTCAGTATCGAAAAAGAATTTTTTGAACGAATGGAAAGCTTGGCACACACAGATGAACTGAC
>JBFLKV010000160.1:0-4308 GCA_040883365.1 Eubacteriales bacterium | reverse complement strand
TTATCTAGATGTTTTTCCTGCACGTTGGTTATGTCGCTGACCATGACATTTGCCACAGCCATAAACCTCGCGGCTGTCGTCACATAGGCGAAAGTCGCCCCCTTCGATGCGAAGGCATTTACCGGCTACCAGAAAATCCGCCATTTTTTTTCTTGCATCATTATAGATGCGCTGAACGGTGGTGCGCGCGACATTCATGCTTTCGGCGCATTCTTCCTGCATCAGCCCCTCATAGTCAATGAGTCGGATGGTTTCATACTCTTCTACACTCATCAACACAATTTCGTTATCCTCGGCGGGTTTGCCCACCGGGCCAAATTCGGTGGCTTGGGGTAGGCAGCATACTTTTCTAAATTTTCTGGGTCTTGGCATACGTGAGGTCACTTCCGTTTCATTTTTTGATTATTCGTTGTCCGTTTTTTCTGTACTAGTTATATTATCCAATTCTTTTTGGATAAAATCAAGTCTGTTTTTCAAACTGTCTGATTCGGCCTTCAAAAAATCCGCGCGATTACCTTCTCCTGTGAGTGTGTTTATGGGCGCATAACCCATACCGCGACCCATTTTGACACCGCGTCCACGACGTGCACCGCCGCCACGACAACCTGTGTATCCGTTTCCTGCCGGCGTTCCGCCGCAAAGTCCGCGTGCGCCGCCGGTCATTGGGCCCATTCCTTGTGGGCCGGTTCTGTCCATTCCTGGCATATTGTTTCACCTCCATAAGATCGTTTTTATAAATGACATATGTTCATTACCTGTAGTATAGATTAATAATGGGCATATGTCAATAACAAAAGTGTGAACAAATTGTATTTTCGATATAAATGTCATAAAAACGCTTGACGAAAGACTAATAATGCCTTATTATTACCTAAAATAAGAATAATAAGGAATAATAAATAATGGAAAAGTATTATTCGGTTGAAGAAGCGTCAAAAATCATTGGGTTACACCCAAAAACCATCGCGCGCTACATACGCGAAGGAAAACTGGCAGCCAATAAAGTCGGAAAAGGGTGGCGCATCAGCGGGCACGATTTAAGCGTGTTTGTGGAAGGACAAGAAAAGAGAGAAAAAAGCGAGAAGACCGAGGGACCGATACGGGTTTCGGCCGTTGTTGATATCCCCGAAACAGGCAGAGACGCCGCCATGCGGATAGCCAATACGCTGACCGCTATATCCAACAGCAAAGACAAAAGTGTCGGGACAAGCTCGCTCACCACTCAGTATATTGAAAGTGAAAGACAATTACGCATCATGCTTTGGGGTTCGGTTCGGTACATTGAGGTGATGATGGGCGCGCTATCCTCACTCACCGAAACGGACGAGATAGGAGAATATGTTTGATGAAAATACAAAAGAATGAGAAAGGCAATATTGCGGTATTTGCGCTCGGAGCCGAGATTCGTGATATGTGGCAGATGATGGATCGGATGGCGGAGGCTTATTATCAAGGATGCTTTGGCTTGGTGGTGCATAAAGAAGATTTACCCGACGGTTTTTTTAATCTTAAAAACGGTGTGGCCGGAGAGATTTTGCAGAAATTTTCTAACTATCAGATGAAGATTGGTATTGCAGGGGATTTTAGCGCCATATCATCCCATGCATTATCGTGCTTTATTTCAGAGTCTAATCGTGGACACAGTGTGTTTTTTTTGGATTCTGTTGACGCTTGTGTGCAAAAGATGATCAAAGCAAAATGATAGTAGGCAAGAATTTTCGAACCTGATACAGGGTGCCTTTTTGGGGCACTCTTTTTGTAAGCGGGCGACAGGATAAAAAATCCCTTGAAAACAGAGGATATATTGATATAATGATATACGTATAAAGTTTAAATTTTCTGGCGATTTGTCAGCTATTCAGGAGGAAGAGAAATGAGTGAATTAAAAGGTGCGGCGATTTTTGGGCAGTCGGGTGGTCCGACATCCGTTATCAATGCCAGTGCTGCCGGCGTGTTTACTGAAGCGCTGAAACAGGGAAACATCACCGCGGTGTATGGTGCCGCACACGGTATCAAAGGGATGCTGGAAGAAAACTTCTATGATATGAGTCAAGAGACGGAAGAGACTTTTGAACTGATGAAGACCACTCCGTCATCAGCGTTGGGTTCGGTTCGCTATAAGTTGGCGGATGCGGACAAAGATGAAACCGATTACAAACGGCTTTTGGAAGTGTTCAAAAAATACGATATCCGTTACTTTTTCTACAATGGCGGAAATGACTCGATGGATACCTGTAACAAGGTGTCTAAGTACATGCAAAAAGTCGGCTATGATTGCCGCGTGATGGGTGTACCTAAAACCATCGATAATGATCTTTGGGGCACGGACCACTGCCCGGGCTTTGGTTCTGCGGCCAAGTATGTGGCAACTTCCACCATGGAAGTGTATCATGACGCACGGGTTTACGACACCGGCACCATCACCATTTTGGAGATGATGGGAAGAAACGCAGGTTGGTTGACCGCGGCGACTGCGCTGGCGACCGACAAAGGCAAAGGCCCAGACCTGATTTACTTGCCCGAGCTTGATTTCGATATGGATAAATTCTTAAACACCGTCGAAGACCTTTATAAGAAAAACGGTCACGTGATTGTGGCGGTCAGTGAAGGAATCAAGGACAAGGATGGCAAATACATCGCCGAATACGGCAGTATGTCCAAAGCAACAGACTCGTTTGGCCATGCACAATTGGGCGGCTTAGCGGATACACTGGCGGGCTTTGTACAGGAAAAGACCGGCGCTAAAGTGCGTGCGGTTGAGTTTTCTATCCTTCAACGTTGTGCTTCGCACGGCGGATCCAAAACCGATATCGAAGAAGCTTTTCTGGCAGGACAATCGGCAGTTAAGTTTGCGGTAGAAGGAAAGACCGACTATATGGTAGCATTTGAACGTCCCGAAAGCGGCGCTTACAAATGCAATATCAAGATGATCAAACTGGACGAAGTGGCCAACAAAGAAAAGACCGTTCCGCTCGAGTGGATTATCAACGATGGCACGGGCTTAAGCCAAGACTTTATCGACTACGTCACACCGCTCATTCAAGGGGCTTCCGAGCTTCCGTTTGAAAACGGTTTGCCGAAGTTTGCGGAGCTTAAAAAAGTGCTGACAAAGAAATAGACATCTTTTACTCAATAATAAAACCCTTCTGAGTGTTCAGAAGGGTTTTTTGTATTCATCGTTTTTTTAATTGCTCGGGCTTAAATGTGTTTTCCGGGCCTGTGTATAATGGATGCTTTAGGATATGCGACTTGCCGTTGTACGTGATGGCCCCGGTCGGGCAGAAGTTATAGCACCGCGTACACAGGATGCATTTTCCCTGCCATTCGGGGTGTTTGCCCTGCATGATGATGTTGTTAACGGGACAGATGCGCGCACAGCGTTCACAGCTGATACAGCGCGATTCATTAACACCCAGTGCGTCCCGCCCTTTATTGTTCTTTTCAAACGATTGTCGAAAAGGGGCACGTTGCATGATGCCAAAAACATAGCCCATTCGGATATGGACATGTTTTTTGCCCAAGGCAATTTGCTTGGCGATGCGATTAATCCGCTTTTCGGTGTGCTTTAGACAAAAAGCATGCAGCCTTTTGCCGTATAAAGGCAACCAGGAAAACATGGAAATATTGTTGGGCATCATATAGTGCTCCGAGTAGACGATGCGATAGTCTTTGCTTTTAAGCTCTTTTCGGAAAACAAACGCGCCGTCGCCGGAAAACATCATCTGAGTACAGAAAACAAAGGTGGGTTTTTCGGTGTTTTGCTGGGGCAGGGCCGTCATAAAGGCCTTCATGGGTTCGGGGATATCCGAGCCGTAGATGGGGTAGGCAAACCCGACCATATCGGCAGCATCAATCATCGAAGGGATATCGTTTTTGCTGATCGCCTCAATCGATATACTCTCGGCGTCCTTGCCGTTGGCAGTCAAGGCATTTGCCATCCTATCGGCCACCCATTTTGTGTTGCCTGTTCCGCTAAAATAGAAAATTACGATACGCATACTAATGTCTCCTTTGTACTTGTTATCTTTATTCTATCGAATCGGACTAAAAAAAGCTATTAAAAAACCGTCCTTTTTTTAAAGGACGGTTAAAGATTTGTTTATTCAGGTTCGCTCATAATCAGCGTATCCAGGGAATCTCCCGGAGGAACCATCGGTAATACTTTTTCATTTTTATCAATCTGGCAATGAACCAAACATGCACCATCATATTCAATGGCCGCTTTTAAGACTGCGGCTGTTTCGGCCTCGCTGTTAATCGTGAAAGATTTGATGCCATAGGCTTCAGCGATTTTAGCGAAATCCAGAT
>JBFLKV010000019.1:0-8203 GCA_040883365.1 Eubacteriales bacterium | reverse complement strand
ATAAGAAAGCATATGAGATTGTATCCAAAATCAATTATGATTTTTCTCGGTTGCATATCCAGAAGAAAACCAACACGATGATGTGCATGCGGGCGGGCTTGCTCGACGAAGTCACCGAAAAGAAGTTGGCAAAGGGCGGGGAAACGCTGGTGTTGCATTTGGGGTGTGGGCTGGACAGCCGATGCCTGCGCGTGAAGCAGTCGGCCGCTGCGTGGTACGATGTGGACTTCCCGGAAGTCATCGCACTGCGAAAAAACTTTTTTGCCGAAACCAAGACCTATCATATGATTGGCTCCTCAGTGACCGAAGCGGCATGGATCGAGAGCATCCCAAATACCGGGTTTGACAGCGTGCTGGTGCTGGCCGAGGGGATGATGATGTACTTAAAAGAAGCGGCGGTGAAAACACTGATTAGTCGCTTAAAAGCGCGCTTTAAAACCTTCGATTTGGTGATGGATGTTTACAACACCATGGCGGCCAATGGTGCGGCGCATCACCCGTCATTGAAAAAGACCGGAGTTAAAGAATTTTGGGGATTTGACGACCCCAAGCTTTTGGAGACCTGGGGATTGGGATTGACCCATATCCAAACCCTGCATTTTGCCGAATATCATCTGGAGCGACTGCCCGCTTTTGATCGGATGCTGTATGGGCTGGTCAGCCGAATTAAGGTGGCCAGAAACGCGCATCGGGTGGAGGAGTATCGTTGTTGATGAATGATTGGTTTGTTCTGGATTAGCAAAATTTGAATATTAGCAGGAAAATCTAATCAACCATATTAGCCCTTTGGCATACAACCGCGTATTTTGCGCTTTGAAGCTAAGGGGCTTCTTTCAGCCCACTTTTGTTTTTTTATAAGCAAAACAACCCTATCGTAGGTATTTAGCATCCATAAAAGAAAATATAAATAATCATGGGAAGGCTTGACATATGCCGGATAGTGGATATAATGAATAATGACATATGTTCATAACTAATGATTAAAAAGGAGCAACCATGAAAATAGGTGTACCATGTGATTCAAAGAACTTAAAGGACCCGGTTTGCATTTCCTTTGGGCGTGCCCCGTATTTCTTAATCTATGATACGGAAGACAAATCGTCCAGCTTCACCGAAAATGCGGCGGCGGACGCGCAAGGCGGCGCAGGCATCAAAGCGGCGCAAACGTTGGTCGATTTAGGCGCCGAGGCAATTATCGCTTTTAGCTGCGGTACCAATGCGGCCGATGTTTTAGGTGCGGGTGGCGTAAAGATGTACAAGGCCGAAAAGACCAGTGTATCCGAAAATTTGGCCAAGATGGCGAGCGGAGAACTGGAGATTTTAAGCAACATTCACCCGGGGTATCATGGAAAAAAATAAGTATCGCGTTGTCGTGCTCAGCGGCAAGGGCGGCACAGGAAAAACCTTCACCGCGGTCAATTTATCCAGCGTGATGCAGGATGGACTCTACGCGGATATGGATGTGGAAGAGCCAAACGGCGCAATTTTCTACCAGCCGAAATGGCAGAAGCAGATTGACGTTTGCGCTATGGTGCCGGAATACGACGCGGATAAATGCGTGGCATGTCGGCGTTGCGTGGATTTTTGTCGGTTTAATGCCCTCGGGTTTGTCGGGGGTAAAGTGATGATCTTTAAGGATATCTGCCATGGCTGCGGCGGGTGCGTGCTAGTCTGCCCCAGCGGCGCGATGACAGAAGGTAGTAAGCCGATTGGGGTAATCCAGAGCGGGCATGCGGACGGGCTTAAAGTGCTCTCTGGCAAGCTAGCGATGGGTGAGCCGTCGGGTGTGCACATTATCGAAGAGATGAGCGATTTGATTCATCAAGAAGGTAAAAACGCAATCATCGATGGTCCGCCGGGTACGGCTTGCACCGTGATGGAATCCGTGAAGGATGCGGACTATGTGGTCATGGTGGCCGAGCCGACCGCATTTGGCGTACATAATATGGCCATGCTAAAGATACTGGTTGAGCTTTATGAGAAGCCTTATGGCGTGGTGATTAACAAAATTCAAAGTGAGGATAATCCGGCAGAAGAGTTTTGTTCCAAACACAAAATTCCTGTGTTGGCGCGCATACCGTTTGAAAAAACACTGGCCAAATCCATTGCGCAAGGCGACATTGTCACCAAGCAAGATCAAAGATATTTTGATTTATTCAAAAGTCTATTAACGCGGATAGAGAAGGAAATGGGATATGAAACAGCTGCTGGTGCTTAGCGGAAAAGGCGGAACAGGCAAGACCACGGTGGCGGCGGCATTCATCAAACTGGCGCGCGCAAAAGCGTATGCCGATTGTGATATCGACGCACCCAATCTGCATCTGGCATTGCCACAAAAAAACAAGCCGATGACCGAAGATTTTTATGGGATGGATAAGGCCGAGATTGATGAAACGATCTGCACATCTTGCGGGCGATGCAAGACGTACTGCCGATATGGTGCCATTCTGGTGAAAGACGGGAAGTATTCCGTTAACCCGTTTGCTTGTGAGGGGTGTGCGGTCTGTGATTTGGTTTGCAAGTTTGATGCGGTACGGATGCGCCCGGCCAAAGCGGGCGAGCTAAAACTGTATCAGGCGCCGGATGTGTTTTCCACGGGCGAGCTCACCATGGGCTCGGGCAACTCGGGCAAACTCGTTACCGAAGTTAAAAATAAGCTTAAAAACAATGCGACCGAAAAGCTCGCCATCATCGACGGTTCTCCCGGTATCGGATGCCCGGTCATCGCGTCACTGGTGGGGGTGGATATGGTGCTTATTGTCACCGAACCCTCGCTTTCGGGCTTGAGTGACCTTATGCGCATTGTGGAAACCGCGCGGCGAGCCAACACCAAAATTGCGGTGACCGTGAATAAGTTTGATCTTTCACCCGAAGTGACCGAGAGGATAAAGGACTACTGCCAAGTAGAAAATCTGCCGATGGTCGAACTTATCCCGTATGATGAAAAAGCGGGCGAAGCGGCGAACACCGGCAAAACGGTGGTGGATATCGATAGTCAAGCAGGCAGGCGCGTCACACAAGCGTTTGACCAAGTGATGCAGCTGCTGTAAAATATATTTTATTAATTAAAGGAGAGAAAAATGAGAATAGCGATTGCAAGTGAAAAAGACCAAGTGACCGAGCATTTTGGTCATTGCGAAAATTTTAATATTTATGATGCAGAGGACGGTAAAATTGTAGGGGAACAGTCGATTGGCAACCCCGGACATCGCCCCGGCTTCTTGCCCAACTTTTTGCACGAACAGGGTGTGGAAGTTATCATTTCGGGCGGCATGGGCGGCGGCGCTATTGATATATTCAATAGCCACGACATCGAAGTCATCGTTGGTGCGAGCGGCAGTGCAAAAGCGGCGGCGGAAAGTTACCTTAAAGGGGAACTGAAAAGCACCGGTTCGGTGTGTCATCAGCATTCGCATGCGGATGAATGCCATTAAAACATAAGAAAGCAAGGCCTTGTGTAAAAACAGGGCTTTTTTTATATTAATTTATTCGGTGGTGATATCCGGCTGACTGATATCCTTGGCAATCAGCGCAACCAAGCGTTGGAGCTCCTCTTGGCTTAGATCTTTTCGGACATACTCATAGTACTCTCGAACTAAAAAGAATTTTTGATTCTCGTTTGTATTATCTTGCGGTGTCATTTAGGTTATCCTCTTTTGTGATCAATTTTTGTGAAATAACTGAACATATAAAGTTAAATAAATCTCATTATAGATTATAAGGGAAATAAAGGTATAGATAAGAAATTATCACAATTACAGATAAATATTGGTTCGACAATACAAGTAAAAAGGGTAGGCGTTTAAAAATTGGCTATCCGTGTATATCTAATTATTAGTTGTTTTGTGGAGGAAAGATTATGAAAAAAACTCTATTTGTGATTTTTTTAGTTCTAATGATGATGCTGGCGGCGTGCGCCAGTGCTGACACAGTAGACACCAAAGCAAAAGACGCGCAAACGACAGAGACGGTGGGCACCACAGAAGAGACCGCAGACGAAGATATGGCGGAAGAGGATATTGACTCGGGTGAGATTGATATTGTGGACATCATGGAAGGCAATGTGTTTCTCGCCATGGATAAAAACCTTTACTTTAAAAGTGAGGTATCCAGCGAAGGCGAGAAAGCCATTATCAGCACCTATCTGACCCCCGATATGATGCGGATAGATACTGCGCCGGGAACGAGTGAGAATACGGTGACCGTCTATGATTTTGGAACAGGGCAGACTTTTATCTATGTGCCATCCGAAGGCTTTGGCGCGACGATGAGCGATGTTGAGTTGTTCGAAGATTTTGATTATCAAACCGAGATGATGGAATACACAGACGATATTGTCAACGTTGAAAGAACTACGCTGGGGGATTGGGACGTAATCTACGGCGAAGCCGAAGTGGACGGCGGCCATATTAAATTCTGGTACTCGGAAGAGTATGCTATGATGATGAAATATGAGGTAGTGACGCCGGAGGGCGAAGAGATGTACTTTATCATCACCGAAATTGAGATGCCGGACACTGTGGACGCAGCCATTTTTGAAAAACCGGATGATATCATGTTCTATGATTTAGATGAATCATCGGAATCACTGATCGATCAGTTTCTCGGTGATTAGAAAATCGTTAAAACAGAAGAGAAGAAAAGCCGCTGGATTTAGCGGCTTTTTTAGTGAGTATCATTTTATTTTAGAATAATGGCTTTTTTATTTAGGTACTCTTCTTCGGTGATTTCGCCATTAATAAACCGCTGCTTTAGCGGCTCCAAGACATCCGTCCTTTTTCTTTTTCTAGCGCTTACCAAAACAACGATCAGCGCCACCACAGCCAAAAGGATAATGCCGCTAACAAACCAAGCGTTGTAGCCAAAAAGGCCGGTATGATAGGTGCCGGTCAGCCAACCGGTACTCCCCATATGGCTATCTGCATAGTAGACACGATGGCCTGCGCTAAGAAGATTTAAATTCGAATTAAACATCATTTATTTCGCCTCATTTCTCAATTACTTTTTTCTTTCGGTTGTATTCTTCTTCGTCTATCTCGCCGTTGATAAATTTTTCTTTTAGCATATCCAATGCCGTTTTTTCGCTGGACACAGCGGTTTTAGATTGGTCTGCAAAGAAGATGAAATATACGGCAACGCCGAGAATGAGCAATAAAAATAGGGTCATCTTTGTTTCCTCCTTATTTGGATAAACCAACTATATATGGCCAGTCTAATATCATCCAAACAGTTCCATGAACTTTTGATGAACAAAAAAACCGCCCAAGATGGGCGGTGATTTAATGCGCTGATTATTCAGCGGGCGGGCTGACATGGATGCGTGACCCGACAAAAGACAGCAGGACAAAAACACTGCCGAATACCAGAAACGCGACCGGGATTGTGGCTTGATCGCCCAGAAGCCCAAACAGCGGGAACATCGCAATCATACAAAACGAAAAGACCATGGAGTCGAAGGACAGCAAGGTGGCGCGTTTGTCCGAGGGGATGAGCTTGTTGATATAATCACGTGTAGCGACGTACAAAGCCGCTTCGACAAATGAGATGATGATCAGCGGCAAAACGCTGTACTCAGTAAAAAAACACAGGATCATACTGGCGCTGATAATGAATGCGCCGGTATTCATCAGCTTTTGCTCACCTAAACGGTTATGGGCGTGGGTGGCCAAGAAAGCACCCAGTATGGCAACCGAAGTCGCCGCCACCAGCGTCACACCAATCTGAAACGGCGTATAGCCGATATTCTTCAAGCTGAGCTGGACATAGTAAAAGGTCATGGTGCTCCCCGCGAAGATAACATCTATAAAGAGAATCAAATACGCCAACCGAGGGCGTGCTTTGATGACAGCAAAGCTGGATGTATATTGATGCTTAATGGCGGCCATGAGCCCCGTTTTTTGAGGGGTGCTTTTGTTGCCTATGGGCGGTTCTTTGAAAAACAGCCCAATGATAAGGCCGACAAAGC
The DNA here is from genome assembly GCA_040883365.1 of Eubacteriales bacterium. Taxonomy (GTDB): domain Bacteria; phylum Bacillota; class Clostridia; order Christensenellales; family CALMFG01; genus CALMFG01. The sequence continues at coordinate 2,238 of JBFLKV010000019.1, read as the reverse complement.
TGAACAGGATGGCGGCGTAGTACACAAAGGCATAGTTGATATTGCCAAGAAAGCCACCGAGCAGCAAACCTAAAACCGTTGCGGTTTGATAACCCATCTCGAGTTTTCCGATGACGGCCATGAACCTGTTTTTTTGTCCTTCCGCTTGAAGGGAGTCGAAAATCAGGGCCTCTCCGGCGCCTGATTCAAAGTTGTAGGAAAGCGCAGAAAGAGCAAAACCGATGGCAAACCCAATGTAGGTGTTTGATGTTACGATGATGATGCTGGCAAGTATGGCAAATCCTATCCCGATTAATCGGCTGGTTTTACGGCCAAATAGGTCGGCGATGGCCCCCGTGGGGGTTTCCATGATAAAAGAAGTGATATGAAAAATCGCTTCCAGTGTGCCGATGGCAAATAGACTTAAGCCCTTGGAGGCCATATAGAGCATCCAGATGCCTTGGGTGACGTTGATATCTTTGATTAAAAAAAGATAGTTGATTTTGATGTTTTTCATATATGTAGACATAATTTTTAATTTCCTTTTTGTTCAAGCAAAAAACCCCAAGCGTTTAGCTTGAGGTTTATTCTATCTGATCGCTAAATTGCTTATTTTCTAGTGGTTTATTCGATTTTTGGGTAGACGTATCCCGTCACTAGAAAAATTGGATGTCTGTATGCGATTAAGTGTGAACCAGCGACTAAACGCGTTCATAGAAAACTCCTTAAGATTTATAACTCTAAAATGCATCATATAGAAGATTTATGAAAATGTCAAATGTGTGTTGACAACAGCAAGAGTAGAGGCTATAATCAAGTATATCGGCTAGCGATATAACGACAAACGTAATAGGAGGAAAACATGCCAGAATCAAAAAATGCATTGACCGAAGCGGTCTATTATATTCTGCTTGCGCTGATGCAGCCATTGCATGGATACGGCATCATGCAAGAGGTCACATCTTTCAGCGGCGGACGGGTGAACTTGGGGGCAGGTACGCTGTATGGGGCGCTGAACACCTTGGTAGCAAAGGGGTGGATTGAAGCGCTGAGCGCCAAGCCAAAGGACAGAAAAAAGGAATATGTGATTACGGACCTTGGCAAAGCAGTGGTAGCGCAGGAAATTGCACGGTTAGAAGAATTGGTCAAAAACGGGACGCGCGTATTGGGAGGTGAAAAATAATGAAAAAAATCGTTTATAAGCCCTATTGGAACTATGAAAAAGAGCAAATGTGGCTGAACCAAATGGCAAACGAGGGATGGGCACTTTGCGATTACAGCTGGATAAAATATACGTTCGAGCCTTGTGAAAAAGGGGAATATGTCTATTACATCGATCTTTTGGGACAGCACCACAGCCATCCCAAGAGTACAGCGTTTATCGAGATGGTTGAAGAAACTGATGTTGAACATGTGGCATCCTACATGCGCTGGGTATATTTTAGGAAAAAAGCGGATGGTAAACCTTTTGAGCTGTATACTGATTTGGACTCCAAAATACGGCAGCTAAAACGGATCAATCGTTTTTGGACGGTCTTTATTGCCGTAGAATTCGCGATTGGATTTAGCAACCTATCCATTTGGGGGCAGAGCTATGCAACTGGGGAGGCTTCGAATTTGAATTTGTACGGGGGATTATTTCTTATTCTTGTTGGCGTGCTTTTGATGACGGTGGCTTATCCGGTTCGGCTCAAAATACGGGCGCTGATGCGGGAGAAGAAAATTAGAGAATAGCAAAAAGAGCGGGAGTTTTCTCCCACTCTTTTTTGGTTTTAGTCGATTAGTCTTTCTTGACCGGTATCTGCACCTCGGTTAAGTAATTGGCCGGGTCAGATTCATTCCATGGGCCGCGCAAAGTGGCCTGTCGGGATTCGCCCGCAATCTGATATCCGTTTTGTTCAATCCACTCACCGGCAAAGGCGAACCCTTCTGCGATGTGGCTAAAGTCTCCTGGTACAAGCACCGAGACCATGGTCTTAACGGCTTCGGTTTTGCGGCAGGTATAATCCTTGCCGTTTTCGAAGGGTTGATCCACTTCTACCACCACTTCTACATCGACATTCGCTTCTTTATAGCCCTCGTCGTAATAGATGGCAAAACATGCCCCTCCGACTTTTGCGAATTTGCTGGCCTCGAGCTGACAAATGCGCTCCCATAATAACCCCTCGGATGCATAGTTAGGGATGATATCTCGAACACTTAAAACAAGATATTCAGGAACGGATTTAATAGTTGCATTAAAATTCATAGTTGTGCACT
>JBFLKV010000159.1:0-7874 GCA_040883365.1 Eubacteriales bacterium | reverse complement strand
CCGATGGATACTTCGCTGTATGACAAAGATGTCATCAAACAGATTTATACGGGATTGACTTTGCAACCGACGAGTGAACCCGAAGCGCGTTATACGCTAACTTCGGATACGGTGGTGGCATATAACGGCGAAACGCATTATGCATTGGATTCGGGTTTTTACACTTATGTGGCGGATGAAATTGTATCAGCGCAGGCGCTGTATGATGAATCCAGCGCGGCACAGCCCACTTTGCTGCCGGGTCCGGTGTTCATCTTTTTAGCCATGGGTGATGATTCGATTATGGTTTTGGAAAAATAGGAGATAAAAAAGACAGTTTGTTTGAATATAAGATATTAGAAGAAGGCAAGACGACCGATGCACGCATTGGCGTTTTATGCACACCGCACGGGGAGATTGAAACCCCCTGTTTTATGGCGGTAGGCACACAAGGCACGGTCAAATCACTGACACCAGAAATGGTTAAAAAAGCGGGCAGTCAGATTATTTTGGGCAACACCTACCATCTCTATCTTCGCCCCGGCGAGGATATCGTGAAGGAAGCGGGTGGCTTGCACAAATTCATGAACTGGGATCGGCCGATTTTGACCGATAGCGGGGGTTTCCAGGTGTTTTCACTGGGGGATCTTCGGACCATCACTGAAGAAGGGGTGACGTTTGCTTCGCACCTTGATGGGTCCAGACATGTGATTACGCCCGAAAAATCCATGCAGATTCAACAGGATTTAGGCAGTGATATTGCCATGGCTTTTGACGTGTGTTCGGCTGCAGACAGCGATGATGAAGCCGTCGAAAAGGCGATGCGCATGACGCATCGCTGGCTTGAACGGTGTAAAGCGTTTCATACGCGAGAAGACCAAGCGCTTTTTGGCATCGTACAAGGCGGTATGAACGCGGCCTTACGCGTGGAATCAGCCAAGTTTGTGGACAGCATGGATTTGCCCGGTAATGCCATTGGAGGCTTAAGTGTTGGTGAGCCTAAGCCAATCATGTATGATATGCTGGAAAAAACGGTGCCGCACCTCAGCACAAAAAAACCGCGATACCTGATGGGTGTGGGTACACCCGATTGCTTGGTGGAAGGCGTGATGCGGGGTGTCGATATGTTCGATTGCGTCATCCAAACGCGCGTCGCACGCAATGGAACGGCATATACATCGGAAGGAAAAATAACGGTGCGTAATGCCAAATATAAGCGGGATTTCACGCCGCTGGATCCGGCTTGTGACTGTGAGGTTTGCAAAAACTATACGCGCGCTTATATTCGCCATCTGATTAACGCCAATGAGATGTTGGCCGCGTCGCTGCTTAGTTTTCATAACATCTATTATACGAACCATTTGATGGCGCGCATCAAAGACGCGATTCGTGAAGACAGTTTACAGGCGCTTCGGGATGAGATTGATGCATTATATGCGTAAGATATAGAGGAACGGTTAACCTATACCTAAATCGGTTGACGAAAAACAAAAGATAATATATAGTTTATACTGATTTTAGAATATATAAAAGAAAAGAGGTGTTTTTATTGAATTCAGCTTGGCTTGAAAGTTGTACAACAGTAGGCGCAACTGACGGGGCTCAACCCGGTGGTTCTTCCATGGTGTTTATCATCATTATTTTTGTTGTGATGTTTGCTATGATGATTATTCCGCAAAGAAGACGTCAGAAAAAAGTTCAGGAAATGTTAAGCGCGATTAAATCGGGCGACAGGATTAAGACCATTGGTGGTTTTTACGGCAGGGTCGTTTCAGTCAATGACGCATTAGTGGTTATTTCTGTGGATCCGGACGGAACAAAAATGACCATTTCGAAAACGGCAGTGGCAACGGTTGAAAACGCGGACGTGGAAAGCGACGTGGAACCGGGCTCTAAGTAGCGAGACAAAGATTTTTGTTAAAGCGCCTTTGAAGAAAGCTTTGAGGCGTTTTTCTTTTATATAATCCCTATTTTGCATTGAAAACAGCGCGGATAGACGGTATAATACGCATGAACTGATTATTTAAGAGGAGATATTTGATGAAGCATATAAAAACAATCGTTAAGAAGAGTATCGAAAAGGATATTAAAAAGGGTGGATGCGGCGAGTGCCAAACATCCTGCCAGTCGGCTTGCAAGACGTCTTGTACAGTGGCTAACCAGTCTTGCGAAAGCACAAGACACAGATAATAAAGATTTCTAAAGTTTTAATGGATTAAAAAAAGCGGATAATACATCCGCTTTTTTGTATTTTATACATCTTTTTTTAGCTGCTTGACCAGGTTTTCATCCGGCTCAGCCAGAAGGGTATAGTACGTTTCGTAGATCACATACCCCGGCTTTGCACCATTGGGTTTTTTGATATATTTTCTGGGGGTATAATCCACCGGCACTTTGCTGGAGGATTTGGCTTTGCTAAAGTATGCGGCCAGTGATGCAGCCTCTTCGATGGTTTTATCCGGCAGTTCTTCACCATTGGTTTTTACAATCACATGCGACCCCGGTATTTTTTGAGTATGTAACCAGAGATCATCCGCTTCGGCGGTTTTCAGTGTCAACATATCGTTTTGGCGGTTGTTTTTGCCGACAAATATTTCATATCCGTCCGAAGAAACAAACGCGTGGGGCTTGGACGCCTTTTGCGTGGGCTTTTCACGCTTTGTTCCCGGTTTTTCGCTGATATAGCCTGCTTTGATCAGCTCATAGCGTACTTCGGCCAGTTCCTCTTCTGTTTCGCAGGTTTCAATCGAAGCCGTGACTGATTCCAGAAAATCGATTTCAGTCTGTGTGGTGATGATATACTCCGCGTTGAGCTCAGCCGATTTTTTCATCTTGTTATAGCGCTTAAAATACTTTTGTGCATTGACGGCGGGAGTGAACTTTTTATCCAAAGGGATATCCACGGTTTCGCCGGTTTCATAATCGGTGACGGTGGCTTTATCCATGCCGCGCTTTAGCAGATAGATATTCGCCATGATCAAATCGCCGTATCGCATAAACTTCTCTGCTTTTTTTAAGCCATCCAGCGCATCGGTTTGAATGCGCAGTTTTTTTGTCCATTTTGTCATGGCTTTTTTTACGATGGCGGTCATCTGGTGTTTTTTACGGTTGATTTCAATTGCCGCACTTTTGGCGGAGTAAAACGTATCCAGCATGGCATTGACACCAGTAAAGCTTTTTGTTTTTTCTGAGCTTTGGGTCTGGTAGGGGAACACGCTAAAGAATATGGGTGAACCCGAAGCGTTATACTGGATGGTCGGCTGAATATCGTCCGTTTGCACGGATTTAAAGAAACCCAAGACGTCTTCGGTAAAGCGCGTTTTATCGCCGCGTGAAAGCGTGGCGTACGGTGCGCTTAAATATCGCGCGCAGAGTTCTTGTGCGGTATGAGAAGACACACCCTGAAAACGTTGCACCAAAAACTTCTCCATCGGTTTTTCACCAATATTCTCGGCCAACTCAAGAAAAGTACCGGAGGTTAGCGTCATGGGGTTATATTTATCCGAAAGCGGGGATTCGTAAGGCAGGCCGGGCAGCACCTGACGCACCGAGGACATGCCAAAGGGCACGTGCTTTGCGCTCTCCAAAATCTTGTTTTCGGGGTTGATCAAAATGGCGTTGGAATACTTGCCCATCAGCTCAACGATCAGCGTTGTGTTTTTGGCCAAACCTAATTCATCTTTTCCGACAAGATTGATATGCACGATACGCTCTAATCCCACCTGCTCAATCGTTGCGATACGCGCGTTTAAAATATGCTTTCGCAAAAACATGCAAAAAGTGGGCGGCGATGGCGGATTGGGTCGTAGGTTTTCGGTCAGCCCCAAACGGCAATCGCCAGCCGAAAGCGAGATCAGCAGCTTTAGGTTTTCCTGTTTTGTGCGAAGATGCAGCACAATCTCGTCCCGTATCGGTTGATGGATTTTATCAATTTTTGCGTCAATGATTTTTGTGCCTAGTTCCTTGATGCATGCATACAGCGTAAGGCCGTCTATTGTCATTTTTATCTCCTTTAAGCTAAAACCATTATACGCACTAAACCGAAAAAATAAAACAAAAGATTTGAAAGCGCGCGTGTTTATCGTATACTATTATAGATATATACAAACAAAAGGAGAAAAAGATGCGAGCAAGCGGCAGAGCAAACGATGAAAAACGAACGGTGACAATTAAGCCGAATGTATTGAAAAACGCCAGTGGTTCGGTGCTGATTTCCTGCGGGAATACCGAGGTGATTGTGAGCGCCATGGTGGTGGACGATGTACCGCCCTTTTTGGCAGAAACGGGCAGGGGATGGCTGACCGCGGAATATGCGATGCTGCCGGCATCCACACCTACCAGAAAAAGACGAGAGAAGATGAAGCCGGATGGACGCAGTACCGAGATACAGCGTCTGATTGGTCGGAGCCTTCGTTCGGTCATGGATTTTTCCGCACTGGGCGAACGCACGATATATATCGATTGCGATGTGATTTCGGCGGACGGCGGAACGCGCACCGCTTCGATTACGGGTGGATATGCCGCGCTGAAAATCTGTGTTGATGGGTTACTAAAAGAAGGCAAGCTGACCCAAAACCCTATTCGAGCCCAAGTAGCGGCGATTTCTTGCGGGATTGTTGATGGCGAAGCCTTGCTGGATTTGGAATATACCGAGGATTCCTCGGCCGAAGCGGACATGAATGTGGTGATGACCGATGGCGGGGGAATGATAGAGGTGCAATGCACCGGTGAGAAGCGCCCTATTTCCGAGGACGAGTTTGTAAAGCTTTTGGCTTTGGCCAAGAAAGGCATTGCCGAGCTGTGCAAGATTCAGGCGAGCGTGGAAGCTTAAAGGAGTACCGATGAAAAAACTGTTGATTGCGACAAACAATGCGGGCAAAACCGCGGAAATTAAAGCGATATTTACAGGGCTGTATGATGAGGTGGTTTCGCTGAAAGATATGGGCCTAAACCTCAACACGATTGAAGACGGGGAGACATTTGAGGCCAATGCGCTTAAAAAAGCGAGGGAAGGCTTTGAGGCGAGCGGGATAGATACGTTGGCCGATGACAGCGGGCTTTGCGTGGATGCGCTGTATGGGCATCCGGGTGTATATTCGGCCAGATATGCCGGAGAACACGCGACCGATCAGGAAAACTATCAAAAGTTACTCCGTGAGATGGCAGATGTAATAAAAGAGGAACGTACGGCGCGCTTTACCTGTACGGTGGCGTTGGTGCGGGCAGGGAAGCCGGAGATTGTTACGGTGGGCAAGTGCGAGGGCACGATCACCGAGGCACCGAGCGGATACACCGGATTCGGTTATGATCCATGCTTTTTTGTTGAAGAATATGGTCGCACTATGGCCGAGCTGTCGGCAGAAGAGAAGAACGCGATTAGCCATCGCGGCAAGGCTTTACAAAAACTCAAGCAGATACTGACGAAAGAGAACGAATAGGAATGCGAATATTGGTGTTTAGTGACAGCCATGGCCGTTTGGCCGAGATGAGGTCGGTTGTCAAAAACGAAGCCCGATTTGATATGCTGTTGCACGCGGGCGATTACGGCGATGATTTGGCTCGTCTCGTGATGGAAGAGGGCTTTAAGGTGCCTTTTTATGCGGTGCGGGGCAACTGCGACTACGACAGCGAATGTGCACGCCAAGAGATGGTAGAAGTGAACGGCATTAAAATATTTTTGACGCACGGAAACCGTCAGGGTGTGAAAACCGGCATTAATCGGCTGTATTACTATGCGCTGGAGCAGGGCGCAGACATGGTAGTTTTTGGTCATACCCATAGGCCTTTGGTGAAAAACACGGGTGAACTATATGTCTTAAACCCCGGCACCATCGCCATGCCGCACGGCTATGGCAAGAGCTATGGCATCATCGAAATTGATGAAAATCCGCATCGAAGAATAGACATTAAAACCGTTGTGCTTGGTCGATAAAAAAAGGTACTTTTTTGGTTGACATCATGAGGCATTTCGTTTATACTTGTTTTTGCGCGTAAGACGTTTTTTTTTCGCTCGTTTTAAGAGCGGCGCGGACATTGACAAGACATAAAGCGGTGGTGTATAATCGTGAATTGTCGGTGGTAAAAAGCATCCTGGTCTTATGTTTTCGTGCTTGCGTTCGTAGCTCAGCTGGATAGAGCAACGGCCTTCTAAGCCGTAGGTCCTGGGTTCGAATCCCCGCGGACGCGCCAAACGCCTTTGCTTTAAACCGAGGGCCATAAACAAAAATGTGGTGGGTATAGCTCAGTTGGTTAGAGCGCCAGGTTGTGGCCCTGGAGGCCGTGGGTTCAAATCCCATTACTCACCCCATAAAACCGTTGGGGTGTCGCCAAGCGGTAAGGCACAGGACTTTGACTCCTGTATTCGTAGGTTCAAATCCTGCCACCCCAGCCACTTATTTTGACCCATTAGCTCAGTTGGTAGAGCACTTGACTTTTAATCAAGGTGTCCGGCGTTCGAATCGCCGATGGGTCACCAAAAGACGCTTCCTTTGCGAAACGGCGCTGGGGGGTGTCGCTACATATTGTTTTGGTTTGCGGGCTTAAAGGCGATTTCGCTTTTAAGCCTTGCGAAACTTGCGGGCGTGGCGGAACTGGCAGACGCGCTAGACTTAGGATCTAGTGCCTTTACGGTGTGGGGGTTCGACTCCCTTCGCCCGCACCACCAAAGCAATCGCTTTAAAAGGGTGGGCAACACTTGAATATTCCCTTTAAGTCATATATAATATTTGATAGCCTGATTTTGGATATTTGCGGGAGTGACTCAGTGGTAGAGTGCGACCTTGCCAAGGTCGAAGTCGCGGGTTCAAATCCCGTCTTCCGCTCCAAACTGCGGGTGTAGCTCAATGGTAGAGCCCCAGCCTTCCAAGCTGGTTGTGTCGGTTCGATCCCGATCACCCGCTCCATTATCACCTGTTTCCAAAGTGGGGGCACGGTGATAATTTTTTGAAAAAATACGCATGGGCCATTAGCTCAGTTGGCTAGAGCACCTGACTCTTAATCAGGGTGTCCCGGGTTCGAATCCCTGATGGCCCACCAAAAAAGCAGAAACCACCTTTAAGGTGGTTTCTGCTTTTTTGCTTTGATAGGCCGAAGGGATTCGAACCCCGTGGGGGCGCGTAGCGGAAAGAAAAAGCTGCCAGTGGCAGGTTTTTCAGCGGAGCGCGGCGAGCTTGAGCGAGCTGGAGAAGACTGCGCAAAGCAGGCTTTATCATTGATGGCTAGATGCAATTGGGTAAGTCTTTCACGGAAATTCTGTGCTTGTTAATCTACATATATGAAAATAGAATAATGCTGTTATACCCTTAATAGGCTATATATGACTGAGTGTAAAGATAAAATATACTAATTGTAGTTATTATATTATGAAGTTTATATTGTGATGGGTATAAATAAATGCTATAATAAAATCTAAATATTACAAAATTAGTAACTAAAGGTCATATGAAAACAATTAAAAGGAAAAGAATAAAAGTTGTTTTTAATATTATCCAGATTATTTCGGGAATAATAACTATTGTAGAAACAGCAATTATAGTAAAGAATTATAATTTTATTAATACTCCGCTCACTCTTTCGGGGAGTATAATCGTTTTTTTTGCAGTGATTATATTTATTTTAAGTTTTGTTATAAAGTCAAATGCAGAAGTATTTGAAATAATTAATCGTTTATCGGATATTCAAAAGACATGTATAGAAAGCGGGATTGTTAAATTCACGACTTTAAAAAACATCCTTACTAATTCGCCAGAAAACGATCTATCATATGGTTCAATTGTAAAGGTGCTGACGAGCCACTTATCTTCATTTGATACAAGTAAAAATGCAGTAAAGATGATATCAAACAATCTAAAGAGCGGAGCAAGATATCAATACTATTTGCCTAATAATGAAAAGGT
>JBFLKV010000158.1:0-5038 GCA_040883365.1 Eubacteriales bacterium | reverse complement strand
CCCCAAAGAAATAAAGCCCCGGCACCGCATAATTGGACTTTGGCTTTGCCGGCTTTTCTTCGATCCCCAGCGCCTTGCCGCTTTTGTCGAACTCCACAACGCCAAAGCTTTGCGGTTCGTTCACATAATACCCAAAAATCACGGCATCATCACTGCTGGCCGCACGCTGTAGAATCTGGGAAAACCCTCTACCATAGAAGATGTTATCGCCCAGCACCAGCGTGCACGGGCTACCGTCCAAAAATTCCTCGCCGATAATAAACGCCTCGGCCAAACCGTTGGGCGCATCCTGTACCTTATACTCAAAGCGCATACCCAAATCACTGCCATCGCCCAAAAGCCGCTCAAATTGAGGCAGATCATGCGGTGTTGAGATAATCAGCACGTCACGAATACCCGCCAGCATCAGCGTGGACAAAGGGTAATAAATCATGGGTTTATCGTAGATGGGTAGAAGTTGCTTAGAAACTGCCTTGGTGATCGGGTACAACCTTGTGCCCGAACCTCCGGCCAAAATAATGCCTTTTCTTTTCATCAATAATATCCTTGTTTTTTTTAGCTTGTTTATAACGCAATAGACACTTTACAACCCATACAGTATATATCAGTTTTTGCTCAATCGTCAATAGATGCCAAAACCGAGAAACGATATTTTGCCCTTGAAAAAAAGCAACTAATCCATATATAATGGTCGTGTTATCTTTTTGCTTGAAAGGCAGGGAAATGAAATGTCAAATTCAGATTTTTATTCAAAAAATGGTAAAGTTGGGGATATCCCTTTTATCGAGCTCGGTTACCAAGGCGAAGCACACAGCCATAGCATAAAAATAGCGGTTGAGCAGGCCAGCAATATGTTTTCTTACATGATTGATGGCAACGAAACGCTTTTTTATGACGGGGAATTACCGCTGACTTCATTTGCGGTCGGCAACCCACTCCTTTTCCCGTTCCCTAATCGTATTCAAGACGCCATGTATACATGGAACGGCGTGACACGCTTGCAGAAAAAGGACGGTATTCCTATCCAACTGCATTCAATGCTTTACGACGAAACGACTTTCACGCATGATGCTCCTGTGGTCAACGACGTCAGTGCCAGTTTAACCACACGTATTCGCGTTGATGAAAACCACGCCATCTACCAAGGTTTCCCTTTCTGCTTTTTGCTGGAGTTTACCTTTACGGTTGATGAAAACGGGGTTTCTATCACACATAGACTTAATAACCTTTCGGACGAAGATATGCCCTACGGCATGGCTTATCATCCATACTTTACGAAACTTTCTGGCGAGAAGGATACGATGATACACGTACCCTGTAATTATATGTATGAAGTGCGCACCGATACCGAACCCGCTTTCTTTAACAAAACCGCAAGTGGACTTGGCATGGTGCCCAATGTGATGCCAACCGGTAATCTTTTGGAAGTAAAAGATACGGATTCGGATATTCTAAATCCTACACCCGTGGGCGACTTAGACCTCGATACCGTTTATACCAGTGTATCCCCCAACCCCACCGCGACCATCAATTATCGCAAGCAGGGTTTCACACTGTCCATTTCGGGCAGCGATGAATATCAGCATTATGTTGTTTTCACACCACAAGGAATGCCGTATTTCTGCATCGAGCCACAAACGTGTTCAACCGATGCCATCAATCTTTATAATCAGGGCATTGAACATGTCAATCTATTAGTTTGCCCTGCCAAACAGAATGTACAAGGTGTTGTTCATTACAACTACACCTTTGACAAATAATTTATTATAAAAAGTGAGATAAAATGAGTAAATTAACTATTGATTTTAACCACATGCTTGCCGAAAACATCGGCGAGCACGGACTGACCGCCGCAGAGATTGCGGTGGAAACAAATAAGGCCGAAGCCGTCTATAAGGCTTTGGAAGAAAAGCGCCCCAGCACCGCTTGGCGCGAACTGCCTTTTAACCAGGCATCGATCGTTGCCGACCTAAAAGCGACCGGAGAGACCCTTCGCAAAAATTTTGACACCTTTGTGGTGTTCGGCATTGGTGGCTCCGCTTTGGGTTCAAAAGCACTGTTCACGGCGCTAAAGCATCTGCACCACAACGAACTACCCTCAGAAAAACGAGATGCCCCGCGCTTTTACGTGGTGGATAATGTGGACCCGGACAAAATTAACGGGATTTTTGATATTATCGACCTGAAAAAAACCGCTTTTCATGTCATCTCCAAATCGGGCAATACGGTGGAGACCGCCGCACAATTTGCGCTAGTCTTAAACCTGTTAAAAGAGGCGATTGGTGAAGGCTACAAAGACCATATCGTCATCACCACCGATAAGGAAAAAGGCAACATGAAAAAGATTGCGGACGAAAACGCCTTTAAAACGTTTATCGTACCCGATGGCGTTGGCGGACGTTTCTCGGTGTTCTCCCCCGTCGGTTTGCTCTCAGCGGCTGTGCTCGGCATCGATATCGACGCATTGCTGAAGGGCGCAGGTGATATGGACACAATGAACCGTACCGCTGATATGTCCAAGAATGTCGCTTTCATGTATGCCGCGCTCTATGTCGCTGCCATGAAAAAAGGCGTAAATATTTCGGTAGTTATGCCGTATGCCGATGGTCTTCTCTTCACAGCCGAATGGTACGCACAGTTGTGGGCCGAAAGCCTTGGCAAACAGGTGGATAACAACGGCAAAAAAGTATTTGTCGGACAAACCCCGGTACGTGCTTTAGGCGTGACCGACCAACATTCACAAGTACAGCTGTATAACGAAGGCCCATTCGACAAAATCATCACCTTTATTCGGGTGACCAAACCCAATACTGTTGCGACTATTCCAGAAGCGCCGATTAATCTTTACGACGCCGACTACTTGCAGGGTCAGACTTTTAACAAGCTGATTTTGGCTGAACTCGCGGCAACCGAATATGCGGTGACCAGCGCAGGCAAGATGAACATGATGATCACCATGGAAACCGTGGATGCATACAGCTTTGGTATGCTGCTATCCTTCTTTGAAGTCGCCACTGCGGCGGCCGGTGAACTATTGGATATCGATGCGTTCAACCAGCCGGGTGTTGAAGCCGGAAAAATCGCCACCTTTGCTTTGATGGGCAGAGAAGGCTACGAAGAAAAAGCTGAGGAATTAAGTCAGGAAGAAAAGAAAGATTCTGGTTTTATCTTTAACTGCTAAACAAAAGTTTATTCAAAAAAGTTGTATAAAAGTATATCATATGTCATAATATGGTATACTTTTTTTTATAAGGAGCTGCATATGTTGGAAAATGAAACAGGTTACGAAAATGATTTTAAAGAACCAAGTGTACGTTCACCAAAAAAGGATCTCGTTGGTCTAGGTGGCTGGCTTATCATCTTTCAGATTAGAATTTTATTGGCGTTCTCGTAGTACTCAAAAACGTACCTCTTTATCTAGCCCCGGGTAATCTATGGACAATATTTGTCGATATTCCACCCGTTATTTTGCTTGTGATTTGCCTTATTCTGTTTTATAACAAAAAAATAGCCTTCCGGCCGCTATATGTTGTATCAATTGCAATTCTGATTGTTACACTTATCTTTCTTTTTATATGGTTTAACAGCTACTTGATTTTAGTGCGAGGAATCGGTTCCCTTATCGTTGAAACAATTATTATTACGGCATTATATAAATCAAAGCGCGTGAAGAATACTTTTCACTAAAAAATATTAGAATTTAAGAGGCCTTGACTTGTCCCACAATAGTCAAAGCTTTTCCAGAAGCGCCGATTAATCTTTACGACGCCGACTACTTACAGGGTCAGACCTTTAACAAGTTGATTTTGGCTGAACTCGCCGCGACCGAATATGCGGTGACCAGCGCAGGCAAAATGAACATGATAATCACCATGGAAACCGTGGATGCATACAGCTTTGGTATGCTGCTATCCTTCTTTGAAGTCGCCACTGCGGCGGTCGGTGAACTATTGGATATCGATGCGTTCAATCAGCCGGGTGTTGAAGCCGGAAAAATTTCCACCTTTGCTTTGATGGGCAGAGAAGGCTACGAAGAAAAAGCTGAGGAATTAAATCAGGAAGAAAAGAAAAACAGCGCTTTTATTTTCAAATTTTAGTCTAAAATCAAAAAGAGCCCTTAAATATCAGGGTTCTTTTTTTATGCATATCTATGCGTTTTACCAATGCCTTAAAGTATATCTCTATCTCTTATCTCTTTTTATTCTTCGTATCACTGAATAAAGATAAGCTGAAGCTGCGCCATATACCACAAACATAATGAGTATATCCAGCCATTCCATCGCAGATGAGCCAAACCACTTTGCCAGCATCAAACCGATGCTAATCATGAAGCCCAGTAGAAATATGCCAAAGGAAAATGAGATGGCCACGATAAAGCGTTGACTGCGCTTTTTTGTGCTGGGTTTGTCCGAGAACATTTCCGGGCGTTTATCTGTGTACTCTTTTCGCCAAACAAAAATGCTGCTCATGCGACCCACATATTCCCATCCAAAGTCCGCGTACATCGCCTTGCGTTCGGGCGATAGTCTACCCAGTAGTTCAATCGCATATTTATATTTTTTGGGCTCACTTTTCTCCAACACCATCCGCATAGAACTCGTATGCCTGATTTTTGTCGGATGCCAACCTTCTTTGGCTAAATCCTCAAACCATTTCTCATAGTCTGACGGAACTACGTGTTTATAAGCTGTAAACCATTCTATTCTTTTCATACTAATTGCTCCATATTTTGATATATTTCTGTTATCCGTTGCTTCTCTTCTTTTAAAATCTCAATGCCTACCGGCGTAATCTTGTATAGCTTTCGCCGATCTTTTTCATCAGTGGCCACAATCAATCCGCCGTTCTCCAGTTTTGATAGGGTCTGATACACAGTGCCTGCGCCCAGTTCGATGCGTCCATCCGTGAGCGCGTTCACGTTCTGCATAATGCCGTACCCATGCATCTCGTTTTTCAACGAGAGCAGAATATAGAGCATCGTTTCGCTCAAGGGTATAAAACGTTTTCTTGCCTGCTCCAAATTCATTTGTATCCTCCT
>JBFLKV010000157.1:0-5756 GCA_040883365.1 Eubacteriales bacterium | reverse complement strand
TCCGGCACATAATCCAGCTGTGCCATGTTGCCGGCAGCAAACAAACCTTTTCCGGTGACGCCGCCAGAGCCGATGGCAATCATCGATTGCTCCAAGTTATACTTCGCCCCTTCTTCGGCTAAATCAGGGTTGAAAAAGGCCAAAAGTCGGCTGATTTGATATTCTTCCAAAAATCCAGAAATGATGATGATAAAGACAGCAAAAGCACCCGCCAGCCCCAAAAGTCCCAGTAGCTTAAAGCTGGTGTTGGAGACCAACAACACACCCAGAAGGATAAAAACATATACGGACGCCGTTCCCATATCCGGCTGAATAACGATTAGACCAAACGGAATGACAAAGTAAATCAGCACAGGAATCAGTTCGCGTAAGGTGGTGATTCGTCCTTTGTTTTCGGTGATGGCGGAAACCACCTTGGCCAGTGTGATGATAATAGCGATTTTAGCCACCTCGGAAGGCTGAAATCCCCGCTCACCAAAACGGAACCAACCACTGATGCCACGCGTTTCTGATGAAGCCAAAAACACAATGACCAGTAGCAGGATGTTTAACCCATAGATGATACGATAAAAATCACCAATCGCTTTATAGTCGGGTATAGTCATGATAATCATGGCGGTCAGACCAACGAAAAACCATAGAATCTGCAAGCGGATCGTACTGATATCCAAGATATCTACAATTTCAGTAATACTGTTTTCTTCACCCGTAAAAAGCGAAGCGGTCGCATTGGTGACAGACATGATGCCGATGCTGGCAATACAAAAAAGCAGCACGATGAGCGGCCAATCTAAATATTTAAATAGTTTAAAATCAATAAATCTGTTTTTCATTTTTGTTCACTTTCCTGCAAAAAAAAGACGGTTCCTTTGTTGATTAAAAGATTATACCGTCTTTTTATTTAAAATCACACTTTACGAGAAAAAAGTTTACACTTCGTTGATGAACAAAGCATGGGGCTACTTGATTTTTCTAATAGGTATTTCTGCGGTGAGATGCGCGGCATATCCGCTTTCGTCCCTGCCAGATTGCCGAATTTCAACATCCAGACTCGTGACATCCACCTCAACGTATTTCGAAAGCACATCAACAATATCCCGCTTGATTTGCGTGATTATGTTGCGGTCTGGGCCGGCGCCCATGCGATCATGCACTAAAACCAGTTTTAATCGTTCCACCGCAATATCTGATGATGATTTTCTTCCAAATCTGGACATGATAACCTCTACTTTGCGTTAAAGAGCTTAGAGAACAGACCCTTATCGCCTAAATTAATATATTCAACCGTTTCACCCAAGACACGCCGAGCCAGATTCTTAAACGCATGTCCCGCTACTGATTTTTTATCTTGCAAAGCCGGTTCCCCGATATTCGTTGAGCGCAAAATCGCTTCGTCTTCGGGCACAACGCCAATCAGGTCAATTCCCAATATATCCAACGTATCGTCGATGGCCAGCATATCGCCCTTTTTGACCAGATCGTGACGAATTCGGTTGATCACCAGCGCCACGTCTTCGATGCCCTCAGCGTTTAAAAGTCCAATAATGCGGTCAGCATCACGCACCGAGGAAACCTCAGGCACCGTAACAATCAACGCCGATTTTGCCCCAGCCACCGCATTTTTGAAACCCTGTTCAATGCCTGCCGGGCAATCGATTACGACATAATCAAACTCTTTTTCTAGGTCCGCGACGACCACTTTCATTTGTTCCGGGTTAACCGACATTTTGTCGCGTGTTTGCGCTGCTGGCAGCAGATATAGTCCGGGATATCGTTTATCTTTTATAAGCGCCTGTTGCAAGCGGCAAGTGCCTTCTACCACATCAACCAAATCAAACACGATGCGATTCTCAAGACCCAGCACCACATCCAGATTTCTAAGCCCGATATCAGTATCAATCAATACGGTTTTTTTGCCTTGCAATGCAAGGCCTGCACCGAGGTTGGCAACAGTTGTGGTTTTGCCCACACCGCCTTTGCCCGATGTTACAACAATCACGTTCTCCAAAATATATCGTCTGCCTTTCGCGAATAAAGTTTATTTCATTTTTCTGCTAAGTAGCGGAGCTACCACAATTTTATCATTAATCACGCGTGCAATCTCGGGCACTTTGCCAGATTGACCCTCTGGGAATGCCGCTATACGCGTACCGATTCGCATCTGTTTGGGTGTCAGGCGCACCGCAGTGACAACAGCACTATTGTTGCCTTCCGATCCTGCGTGTACCAAGCCGCGAAGGGCGCCCATCACAGCAATACTTCCGGTGGCAAAAACCTCTGCCCCGTCATTCACATCGCCCACCACAGTGATGTCACCTTCGACTTCAATGCGTTGGCCGGAACGAACTGTATTATATAAAAATATAGAATGGTCGTAGAGTTTGGCGTGTTCATGCTGCGCTCGCTCATCATCGTCCATCATCTTTTCAAAATCATCTTCATTACCAAGAAAGGTTTTGACCGAAAGATCACTGACTTTACGGATGGGTGTTTGATTAGGCTCGCTAATTTCCGAATCACTAATCAGTTCCATCTCGTCTTCATCCAGTTCATCTTGAAACTTGACGTTTGTGATGTCATAGTCCATCGCCAAAAGATTGCGGATGTCCCATTTTTGAGCTTTGTTCATCTTTCTGCCCCAAATAATCACCTTGGGGTTAGCACCTTGAAAAAAAGTCTTGGAACCAGAAAGCTTGTCAACAAACCCTTCACGGATCTGTTGATAGGCAATATCCTGAGCAAATCGAATTTCAATCAGCCCATTGCCTCTGCCTTTAATCGAAACAACGTTAATTTCCAATAACTTTCCTCCAAAGCTAAAAACTTAAGTTAATTTTACACGTAAATGGTATATTGCGCAAGCAAAAACCACAAGATATGGCTTATTGGATCACTGGTTCGTTGATTTCTGGCACTGTTTCGGGCGCAGCCTCTTTTTTCTTGTCCAAATAGTACGTGACAATGTCTTGCGCGACCAATGAGGCAAGCCCGCCTGAGTAACCGCGCGGTATCATCACGCATATTGCAATTTCCGGTTCATCATAGGGTGCAAACGCGATAAACCATGCCGAGTTTTCAATGTCGATGATATTGGTTTCGGCCGTTCCGGTTTTGCCTCCAATTTCATCGATATATTCGTAGCCTTCAAAGTAAGTGGCGGCTGTGCCTTTCTGGACAACATCGCGCATCCCCTGCCGCATTTCTTGCCAAATCTCCTCGGGCACATCATCCAGCTCGCTAAATATCGACGGTTCAATCTCCTCGATGACTTCACCTTCCGGCGAAATGATTTTGTCCACTAAATGCAGATTGTAAACTGTGCCGCTGTTGGCTGCGGCGCCTACATAGCGCACCAATTCCAGCGGTGTGACCGACGTAACACCTTGACCAATCGACGTCGCGAGTGTTTGGTTAGGGTTCCATTGCAATTCAGTTAGTATCGACGCAATGGCCTTATCCCACAAACGCTGATGCGTCATAGTCTCGGAAATATTCATCTCTTCAAACAGTATTCTTCGAATCGCAGGGCCGGTCTGTGTGGTACCCGAACCCGCCACTTTCAGCAATTTTGATGCCGTGTTAAATATCTCGTCGTCGGTATATTCCACCCCGCGGTACGCTGCGATTTCCCGCAGTTGAGTCCGCAACAGGCGATGGACCAAATATGGAATAGACGTGGCCTGTTCATACACCGATTTGGTGTTATCATATAGCACAGTCTGGTTACCCACTTGCCCGACCGGCTCACCCACCAGCTCAATCCCTGTCGATGAAGTCAACCCAAGCTTGTCCGACCATTCATTGATTGAGTCAATACCCGCTGCGTCACCGATCGTATAAAAATAGTAGTTACAAGAATTCATTAAACCGTCGGATAAATCCTGATTGACATGCAAATGAAAATTAGGGGCTACCCAGCACTGCATGGATCTACCGTGAATAACGTACTTGGTGTAAGGCCCAAGGTCATCAATGCGTGTTTCCAGTGTAATCCCGCTTTCTTCATTCATCAACGCCCCCAGCGCTGTAGCCAGTTTGAAAACAGAACCCGGCGCAATTTGTGTGTACACCGCTTTGTTAAACAGCGGAGCCGCAGGGTCAGTGGCAAGGGCTTGGTAATTTTCGTCACTGATACCCCCGGTAAATAGATTAAGGTCATAGCTGGGATAAGAAGCAATGGCCAATATTTCACCACTTCTAACATCCATCACCACCGCCGCTCCCGAATTGGCAAAATCAATATCATACTTGACGCCGCCGATTTCAACAGCATCTTCATCATCATCCTCAGCGATAAATTCCGAATATCGCCACGGGCGATTACGAATCAGCTGATGCTCATATTCCTCTATCTCAGGGACATTACTGGCCAACGATTCTTCAACCGCCATTTGTAGACCAATATCGATGGTCAACATTACCGAGTTGCCTTGACTTGCAGGTGTCGATGTGAGCACCTTGGTGATGGCGCCACGGCTATTGACTTCCACTTCCTGCGTGCCTTGTCGCTCAGTACTATTTCCTGTCAGCACATCCTCCATCGCGGCTTCTATCCCCGCAATACCCACCAGATTATCCAGGTCATATCCTTTAGCTGAATACGCTTCGGCTGCCTCTGCAGTGTTTATTTTTCCAAGATATCCAATCACGTGCGCCGCGACGTCACCTTGGACATACGTGCGCACGGTATCTTCTTCAATCGTAACCCCTTCCAGCTCATTTCCGCGGGTTTCAATTTCGGAAACCGTGTAAAAGTCGACGTCTTCCGCGATGGTCACCGGAACGTATGCACGATATGACGAAAGCTGAACTTCCTGCCATATAGACAAAAGCTTTCGCGCTTCTTCATAGCTATATTCTTCTGGAATCAAAAAACGTGCTCGGAGTTCCACATAGATTTCTTCTGGCGTCCGATCATTACCGACAAACATATTGGTTCGCCAAGATGCCTCACGCCGCTTTTTTGCCTCGGCATTTTCAATACCAAAGTCAAAATAGAAGTTGCCGTCATCATCGCGCTTAATTACAAAAGAATCAACAATTGTCCCGTCATGCGATTCGACAATATCGATTGCTTTGATAAAGATATCGGTGTAATATGCTCTAGCCGCCGTGGAGTTGATCGTCGGGTCTTTAACCACCGATACATTGAACGATTTTTCATCATATGCCAGTGGCAGACCGTTTCGGTCCATGATGGAACCACGCGTTCCTTGAACGGCGACCGTCTTGCGTTTTCTGTTCTCCGAAAGTTCAAGATAGTCTTCTCCGTTAACGATGGTCAGTTTTGCCAATGTAAAAATGAGCACCATAAACATAGCAAACAGAATGATGCCAAATATTTTGTACCTGTTCTCCATACTATTTTTCATTGAAATATCCTATAAGTTATCCAAAAATTCTGTGGTGGCTTTTCGTGTCATGAATTTAAACCGATAGAGTCGTTTCATCAAAAGTTCGGTTAAAAGCGTTAAAGCTCCCGTGGTTATCGCTGCCGGAATTGCATATCGCACCAAAACAAAGATAAAACTGAAAGGTCGTCCCATAAAAAAGATAATCATCAGGGCAATCACTTCTTTGACGATAATACCCACTGCCGCTAAAATCGAAGCCGCATAGAAATTATCCGTATAAAAGCGAGAAGCGATATAATACATGGCGATTGCAGCAATAAAATATTGGAGGGCATAAAAGCCCAAGAATGGCCCATAGGCGATATCCATCAAAAGTCCACCCATCAATACAAAAACAATGCC
>JBFLKV010000156.1:0-2598 GCA_040883365.1 Eubacteriales bacterium | reverse complement strand
CCGCACTGGGCGTAGCTTACCTAGCGGGGTTGGCCACCGGCGTTTGGGAAAGCCGAGAAGAGATTAAAAAAACACGGGTGTGCGATGCCCGATTTGTGCCCGATATGGACGCCGAAAAGCGCAAGAACCTCCTTGCCGGGTGGCGAAAAGCCGTGGGACGGAGTTTGGACTGGGAAACGCACTAAATATTATTCTTAGAAAAGGCGAATTTTATGAGAAGAATCCTTCTGATAATTACCTGTTTGATTGTATTACTGCCTATTCAGGCTTTTGCGGATGACGGAACATATTTTGATTACGAAGAACTGATTAAAATATCAGTTGATGTTAGAACCCCGGTCGTTGCTATCGGAGATACAGTTGAGTTTGTTATCAATATTGAGAATACAACGCCGTACGATTTTGATGTGACGTGGATTGAGATATTTGGCTATATCCGTTGGGAGGCGCCTATGTGGGTTGATGTTGGGCCTGGAGAAGTGGTTGAAGTGACAGTTAGTATGCCGATGCCTGAGCCGAATCATTGGTATCTGGAAGGAGATAAATACTATCAGCCCATAAGTGTTTATATCAGTGCGTATTCATTGGAGCCTTATATCTCCATATGTTTCGAGGATCAGGATTTGGGCAGAATAGAGATCACGAACCTACAAGATGGCACCGGCTTGGTGCGAATGGATATTTTGGAGGAAGAACCATTTTGTGAGTACTGTGTTGATAAATACGGCGATTCCTATCAGCCATCAGGGCATTTCGCAGAGTTAATGGTAACCAATATTTCAGGTGAAGACATTATATACTTAGACGAAGATGATAATGAAGCAGTGTTACAAGCAGGGTATACTTATGTTTATAACTCATATTCACAGGATGTATATGAAGAGAAAAACAATACGCGCAACTCGGTTATGGTGGATTACCCATTTATTTTCCAGATTGATGGGGAATACTACGCATATAAAGAATCGCGGATTTATCCCACTGTACATTGGGATTACAATTTGGATTTAAAAGCGGAAATCACGCGCTATGAAGGGGAGTATAAAAGCACCAAGGAAGGGTATGAGAACTACAGCGTAAAAATCACCAATACCGGAGACGAAACCATTGACGGTTTTTATGTGGCCATTGGAGATGCCCATCTATACAATTTCAATTTGGCTAATTTAACTGGGCGGCTTGACCCGGGCGAAAGCGAGCAGTTTTATTTTGTGCATCCAAGCAGTGAACCCGAACTTAATATTTATGCTGGGATGGTATTCGATGACAGCGTATACTATACCAATAAATTTGTTTGTACAAATATGGACACCGATGCGGATGAGATTGAATATGATTATTGGTACAATGAATATTACCCGGATATGCTTTTGACCATCACTGGTGAACAGGATCCATATGCTTGGAGGAGTATTTTAAGACCGCAGGACTTGACTTCGACCGAAGCTTATAGCGGGCCAGAAATGTTTTTGGATATGCAGGACGCAGAGGAAACACCAAAGCCGACGAGCAAACCTGAACCGACCGAGACTAAAGCAAATATAACGCCAAAGCCCACAGAAACGCCGATGACCGTGACGGTGAAAACACGCAGTCTGATTCCGGTTTGGGTATACTTAGCCTTGCCGCTGGCGGCGGCATTGGTGGTAGGAGCGGTGTTGTTCCTAAGGACGAAGAATTCATCAAACAAATGATTTGAGAGGACACGAGAGGATGAACTTTTTTTTAATAACATTGTTGTGCGCAGCAATAATCATATTCATTTACAGCGCTATTGTTTTATTAATGTTAAGTTCGGGTTATTTGATTAAAAAAACAGGCGAATCAGAAAGTCACCCATCAAAGATTGAAGTGTTTTTTTCTAAGTTTGGAATATCATATCTATTGGCGTATTTATTATATATGCTAGATATGGTCCTATGGTATACAGGAGAAAAAGCTGAAACAGTTTCAACCATTTTTTTCGCTAATGTTGTTTTTTCAGCGATAATTGTTTCATATGATTTGTGCTTTGTCTATTTGCTAGCGGTGGGGAAATGGAGGCCGAAATTCTTGAAAATACCAGATTATATGACATTTGAATATATTAAGGCTGACGTCTGGCAGAAAACACGACAAGGCTGGCCATATGTTATAATACCGATTATTTTCATGACACTGCTGTTTTATATTGATAAAGTAATTGATGTTTTTTGATTGTATTTAAGTTTAGATGAAAAATTAGAATACTAGATCAAACGCAAAGCCGACTATGATGGAGGCCATATTGAACACAAAGGACCAAAGTGCGGCCTTGCCGATTTTTGGGATAATCTTTGAGAAATAATAAAGACAACCTTCTAACGCCCAAACGCCGATTTCGCCGACCAGCCATATCATAAACCGACTGTCCCAACCCGAAACCACGGCAAAGTGGAAGAAAAGGTGCAAAAGCAGGTGCGAGAGTAGGTTGAAGGAAACGGCGGCGATGATCTTTGCAGGTTTATGCGAGATAATCAGCGCGAACAAACCCACCTCGACAACAAGGGTGATGATGAGGGCCTGCAGATAGCTGGACAGCGGTGTAAAGAACATTAGGGATTCTCCTTGTTGGGGTTT
>JBFLKV010000155.1:0-4454 GCA_040883365.1 Eubacteriales bacterium | reverse complement strand
TTTATTATTCGTCCCGTGTTGGTGGAACGCTATATGATGCCGGTGCTGGGGCTCTTTATTCTGGCGCTCACTTATGGCATTGGCAGTCTTGGCAAAAAGGTGCTCCCGATTCTGGGATGTGTGGTCATTCTTGCTTTTGCTGTTCCGCAAACAGCTTTTACGATGAGCCATCGCTTTAATGGTCCGATGAAAGAGGCGGAGGAATATATGCAGCCCAAAGTTGGGCCGGATGATGTATTCTTACACATCGATGAGCATACGCTGGGCACGTTCTGCTATTACTTCCCGGATAATCAGCACTACTATTATCAAAAGATAGGTACGGGCGGCTATAGCAACTATGATGCGTTCTTGCCGACGGGAGTGATGATTGATTCTCCCGAAGAGATTGCAACCGACGCACAAGTATGGCTGATTAAGCGTGACGGCGGTTCGGATGGTGGCTCGGTTGGTCAGTGGATGCGATCGGGACTTTTGGAAGTCAACGGTGTAACCAAGCAGTATAATGTCGATATGTCGTGGTACAGCTTTTTGGTCTACCCGGTGACATTTAGCGAATAGAAAAACACATATAAGAAAAGCGCATCGTTTTATAAAAGACGGTGCGCTTTTTAGTATAAATTTTTTTATTATAGACCGGATAAACTGTATTTGTGGTGGTATCGTATTCTAGTATTTCAACGCCGTCAGGGATTAAATGTCGATAAGTCTTGATATAATATTCAGCTAAAGTTATATTTCTCTTTGCTGATATATCCCGAAGAACAAAGAGTATTTTTCTGATATCTTTAGGTACAAGAGAAAAATACAACATGACTTCGTTCCAGACCGTCATTTTTGCGCCCGGCATATTTCCGCCGACCGTCCAAGTGTGGGATTTACACTCGACAACGAATTTTTGCCCTGTGCATCAATGCCACCAATATCGAAACGATGCGCTTTTTTTTCTTTGTCAAAACCAATAAATAGAGAAAGGCTTTTCTTTGCATCCCAACCGAGTGATAAAAAATAGTTCAACGCAAGGGCCTCAAATTTTTCACCCACGTACGTGTTGCTTGGAGAACCTTCTCTTTGAAAATTATTCATTGTAATATCCTTTACAGTGTCTTTGCCGCATCGATGTTCTCCCACGGCAAATCCAAATCGGTACGTCCAAAGTGACCGTAGGCAGCCACTTGTTTATAGATGGGGCGTAAAAGGTCGAGCCTTTCGATAATAGCATCCGGACGCAGGTCAAACTTTTCCAGCACCAGTTTTGCTAAGGTTTCTTCGTCCTGTTTTCCGGTGCCGAACGTTTCTACAAACACCGAAACAGGCTTTGCAACACCGATGGCGTAGGATAGTTCAATCTCACAACGATCAGCCAATCCGGCAGCCACCAGATTTTTGGCTACGTATCTGGCCATATAAGCAGCGCTTCGGTCTACCTTTGTGGGGTCTTTGCCAGAAAATGCGCCACCGCCATGTCGGCCATAGCCGCCGTAGGTGTCCACGATAATCTTTCTGCCGGTCAATCCGCTGTCGCCTTGAGGTCCGCCGATGACGAACCGCCCTGTTGGGTTGATATGATAGACGGTTTTTTCGTCCAAAAGGTGTGCCGGAATGGCCTTTTTTACCACGTAGTTAATCATATCAGTTCGGATTGTTTCATGTGAAACATCGTCGCTGTGCTGGGTGGAAATCACCACGGTATCAACGCGAACCGGAGTGTTGCCGTCATATTCCACGGTTACTTGCGATTTTCCATCCGGCCGGACGTAGTTCAACACACCCGTTTTTCTCACTTCTGCCAGACGACGAGTCAGCGCATGTGCCAGACTGATGGGCAGGGGCATTAAACTGTCCGTTTCGTTGCAAGCAAAGCCAAACATCATGCCTTGGTCGCCCGCACCTTGGCCTAAGCCATCGCCAGCCTTATCCTCAAAGGAATGGTCAACGCCAAGCGCAATATCAGCGGATTGTTCATCGATACTGGTCAAAACGCCACACGTGTCTGCATCAAAACCGTATTTGGCACGGGTAAAGCCGATGTCGCGGATGGTATTGCGTGCGATTTTTTGGATATCCACATAGCAGTCGGTGGAGATCTCGCCCATCACCAGAACGAGTCCGGTATTCACTGCTGTCTCACAGGCAACGCGTGCTTTTTTGTCATGCTTTAGAATCTCGTCCAGAACGGCATCCGAAATCTGGTCGCAGATTTTATCAGGATGGCCTTCGGTGACAGATTCGGAAGTAAAAAGTCGTTTCATTATTTCTCCTTTAAGCTGTTTTAAAACAAAAAACCTTGCTTAAAGACAAGGTTTGAAATAAATCATGGTTTTTGATTTATACCTCATCTTCCAAAGCGAAAGTTTACGCTTTGCGGGAAGTGGCACCATGGCGCAGTGTTTTTTAGCGCTGGTTGCCGCAGTCATCAAAGGGCCCGTTCCCTAGACTGCTCTTGATAAGGGTGCTATAAAAAGCAGTATAAACAAACAACAAGAAAAAAGCAAGGACTTAATCTAGGAAATAGATGGCGACCGCTCAGCTTGTCAAGCCAAAGCCAAAGTGTTAGAATCTATCTTAACAAATGACATACTAAATAGATTGTGAGGAGTTTTTATGCATCCAGTGTTTTTTACGGCTTTTGGATTTGAGGTCCATTTTTACTCTGTGTTTTTCACGTTGGGTCTGATTGCCGGTTGTTTAATCTTCGTTTTTGGGGATAAGCGCTTGCGTAAGAATTATAAAGATCCCATGTTGGACGCGTATTTATATATTCTTATCGCAATTATGATTGGTGCCAAATTGATGTATGTGTTGGTCAACTTCAAAACATATGCCAACGATTTTAGTCAGATTATATCGGGTTTTCGCAATGGGTTTTTGTTTTATGGTGGGGTGATTGGCTCCATTTTTGCCATGATTCTATTTTTCAGAAAAAAAGATTTACCTGTTTGGTACTTTGTGGATGCGGCCGCACCAGCCATTCCACTGGGTCATGCCATTGGGCGTATCGGCTGTCTTTTTGCCGGTTGCTGCTATGGCTCACCCACCGAATTACCTTGGGGCATCATCTATCCTGTTTCTTGCCCCATTGCCCCTTCCGGCGTCGCGCTGCACCCATATCCTATCTATGAGATGATTGGTAATCTGATTATTTTTGCCATTATCATGTCGGTGCGCTACAAGAGCAAAGTGCCCGGTCGGATGATGGGCATCTATTTAATGGGTTATGGTCTGTTGCGGTTTGGGCTGGAGTTTACGCGTGGCGATTATGTCCAGATGATAGGCATCTTTTCGGAGCAACAGATAATCAGCCTTATCATGTTTGCCATTGGTCTGGCTGGCTACTTCTTGCTAGGCAAGATGAAACAGCGTGATTTGAGCGAATATCCCTTGCCGGTTACGGTGCCAAAGAAACCGAAGAAAAAGAAAAAGTAAGTAATGCACAAATAAAAAAAGCCCGGGGAATATCTTCCCGGGCTTTTTAATGTCTATTTATTTTTTTACATACATGGTTTGATAAAAGTCAGCTAAACCGTTTTTGGTATACACACGGTCCGCAATCAGGGCCAAGAGGACAAAGGCGACTTTGATGGACGTTGCGACCAAGGTGGTGTGCATATTCCCGGAGGAGTGTTCCAAAACGAAGCATACGGCAAACCACACAAGGAAGTTTAAAAGTAAAACCAATATGGGCATCGAGCGATTATCGAAAAGCGAGGATGCACCGCTTAAGGCGACGATAAAGAGAACGCCAAGTACTGAATTAAAAGTGAACAAGGTGGCTTGCGAAAAATCTGCCGTGAGGTCGGTGTACATGGAAGCCAAAATTCCGCCGCCGGCCGCCAGGAAGTAGGCGAAAGCGAAGGACAAAATGTATAACCACTTGTTTTTGTTGGTGATGCCTTTACGCTTGAACAAAGGCTTTCCAAGACCCGTCATGTAAATGAGAATAAAGGTGGCCATCACCGCGATAGCAACCAACGAAAGCGGTACGATTTTTATGGATAAATCCGTGTAGGCAACGGCCGTAAAAACGGTGTCGCTGGCCAGCATGATGCTGGTATAAACAAGACCTAGAATAAGCAATAAAAGGGATGAGAATATAGTGGGGACTTTGCCGATTATGGTTAATAATCCCATAGCCAAACCGATAAATACAGAGACACAAAGCGTGAGCACCATAATAGGGTAGACATTACTATCAACAAAAGCGCTCGACAAAAGGAAATAAGCAACCACCGAAATGACAGGCAAGCCAATATCAATATTCCCAGTTCGCGCAATAACCAACGCACCGAGCGCCAGCATTAGAAGCGGGGAATAGGCCTTGACCGACTCCAGAAGCGTATCCGGGTTAAGGAGCCCAGTGTTGAGCACAAAAGAAAGGATGATGACGGCAAGAATCACACAAAACAGCAGCAGGCCAAAAAACTTGTCCGCCACACCGTTTTTGGTTCGCGCAA
>JBFLKV010000154.1:0-6232 GCA_040883365.1 Eubacteriales bacterium | reverse complement strand
GCTTATTTGCTGAATAAAGACATCAAGGATTTAAAAATCGTCACCTGTCATCTGGGCAATGGCGCATCGGTCTGCGCGGTAGACGGTGGTAAATCGGTTGATACCTCGATGGGCTTTACACCGCTAGAAGGGCTCATTATGGGAACGCGCTGCGGAAGTATTGACCCGGCTATTGTCGAATTCTTGATGAACAAAAAGGGTTATGATATCAAGCAGGTCGTTAACTATATGAATAAAGAATCGGGCGTGCTGGGCATTTCCGGTGTTAGCTCGGACTTTAGAGATCTATGGATCGCTTGGGATAACGACAAGAACGAACGTGCCAAAATTGCGTTGGACGCTTTTTGCTATAGTGTTAAGAAATATATCGGCGCTTATGCGGCGGCGATGGGCGGTTTGGACGTAATCGCGATCACAGCAGGGGTTGGCGAGAACGATCCACGCGTGCGTGAGATGATCACCGAAGGCTTGGAATTCTTAGGTGCTGAAATGGATGCATCTAAAAATGACTTTAAGGGTGAGGAACATATCATCTCTAAAGACGATTCTAAGGTGTCCATCATCTGCGTGATGACCGACGAAGAGTTAAAAATTGCACAAGAAACCAAAGCTTTGTGCCTGTAAAAAAGGATTGACATCTTATTAAAAGGAACTTATAATTGATGCTGTTGCTCTAAAAAAGCAAAATTCCTTTTTGGCAGCAAGTTTATGAAAATTAATTTAAGCAAAACAATCGATTTTCTCGGTGAAAATATTTCGTTTGAAACGGCGGAAAAATTACCGGATTTCGAATTTAATGGTACGCAGTATCGTGTTTTAGCACCCATTACAGTCAATGGTTTTTATCGGGCAGATAAAAACACAATAACCGTTACGGCGGATATTGAAGCTGTTTTATCGGTGCCGTGCGACCGATGCTTGGTGGATACCGAAATATCCGTAAAAACCGCTATGAGTGATGTTTTTTCTCGCACGGGTGAAGATGAGGAGATATATCATTTTAATGGTCATGATTTAGTCATAGACAGAGCGGTGATGGATAATGTCGTTTTAAGCCTGCCGATGCATGTCTTATGCAAGGCGGACTGTAAGGGCTTATGTCCGCATTGCGGAGAAGACTTAAACAAAGATTCATGTAATTGTGAGATAGAAATGAAAAAAGCGAACAGCCCGTTTGCGTCATTGGACGGCCTGTTTTCGGAAGAATAGCTTTAAGGAGGTGTAAGCGATATGGCAGTACCAAAGAGAAGAACCTCGAAACAGAGAAAACGCACAAGAAAAGCCAATTGGAAGCTGTCTTTACCGGGAATTAGCGAATGCCCGCAATGCAAACAGCCTGTGTTATCACACAGAGCATGTAAGAGCTGCGGTTATTATAACGGCGTTAAGGTGATACCCGATAAAGTTAAGAAAGCGGCTGAATAGAGAAGTGTAAAATTAAGGGCACACGATTAAATGTGCCTTTTTCTCTTGAAAAAAAAGAATCTATCCCATATACTTTTAGCGAGTATATATATGAAGGGTGAATAGTCTTTTGAGAATTTGTGTAGATGCGATGGGTGGCGACAATGCGCCCGGCGCAGTGATTGAAGGCGTTGCGGCAGCGATTAAAGATTTTGATGATATCACATTGGTGCTGACCGGCAAGAAAGAAGTTGTTCAAGCCGAGCTTGATAAGCATGCTGTGAAATCATCGCGTATTGAGATTGTTGATTGCCGCGAAGTGATCGAGATGACCGACAAAGCGGTGGTAGCCATCAAGAAGAAAAAAGATTCTTCGATGGTGCGCGGCTTTGAGCTGGTACGCGATGGTGACTGCGATGTTTTTTTAACGGCAGGCCATTCGGGTGCTTTGGTCGCTGGGGCAACTTTGATTG
Organism: Eubacteriales bacterium; assembly: GCA_040883365.1. Lineage (GTDB taxonomy): Bacteria > Bacillota > Clostridia > Christensenellales > CALMFG01 > CALMFG01. The sequence continues at coordinate 4,355 of JBFLKV010000154.1, read as the reverse complement.
TTCGGCGAATAAAAGGCGTTTCTCGTCCGGCTTTCTGTCCGGTGCTTCCCACACGAACCGGCAGCGTTTTGCTTTTGGATAGCGGTGCAAACGTGGACTGTAAACCATTCTATCTTGCGCAGTGGGGCGTGATTGGCTCGGCATATATGCGGTGCGTGATGGATGTTGAAAACCCAAGGGTGGGTCTGATTAATAACGGTACAGAGCCTGGGAAGGGCAACGTACAGACCATCGAGGCATATAAGCTGATGGAAGAGGATAAGCACCTCAACTTTAAAGGCAACGTCGAAGGTCGTGAAATGCTTTCGGGTGATTACGATGTGGTGGTCGCTGATGGTTTTGTCGGCAATGTGGCGCTTAAACTGGTTGAAGGTCTTGCTAAGACCATGACAGGTATGCTAAAAGACGAATTGACCAAAGGATTTTTCACAAAACTGGGTGCGCTGATGGCAAAACCCGGGTTTAGACGTTTTAAAAAACGTTTGGATTATTCCGAACTCGGCGGGGCACTGCTGTTGGGTGTTAACGGCGGGGTCATCAAGGTACATGGCTCCTCGGACGCCAAGACCTTTAGGTCGGGCATCCGGCAGGCAAGAAAGTTTATTATTTCTGGTGTTGTTGAAAACATCAAGAATGACATAAAAAATATTACTGAATAACGCTTTATATTTTACGGAGGTGAAAAAAGGTATTATGGTATTTGAAAAAATCAGAAAGATTTTGGCTGATCAACTGGAAATTGAAGAGAACAAAATCACCCTTGATTCCAATTTGGTGGATGACTTGAATGCTGACTCACTCGATATCGTTGAGCTCATCATGGACGTTGAACAGGAATATGACATCACTATACCTGATGAGGATTTACCGGCGGTTGTGACCGTAAAGGATATCGTTAGCTATATTGAAACGCAAGTTTAAGTAAGTTAAACGACAGTTTTTAAGAAGCCTCATAACCTTTGAGGCTTCACTTCTTTAAAAAAAAGATTGTAGCATTAAAGATATTACTTATAAAAGCAATGCGCCTTCTTAAGTAATATATTTAATTCTATCGCTAAACATTATGAGTGATTATAGAAAACTGGAAGAAACGCTGGGATATCGATTTGATGACATCAGTTTGCTAGAAAAAGCACTGACGCATTCCAGCATGTCAAAAGAAGAGAATAATGAACGTCTGGAGTTTTTGGGCGATGCGGTACTTGACTTAGTCATCTCCGAATATCTTTTCATGTTAAAAAAAGATTTTCATGAGGGCAGACTGACTAAGACGCGCGCGGCGATTGTAACCGAAAAGTCGCTTTATGAAGTTGCCAAGCACATTAAGATATCCAATTTCATAAAACTGGGTAAAGGCGAAGAACAGGGCGGTGGTCGAAATAAACCATCGATTTTGGCCGACGCCATTGAAGCCACGATAGGCGCAGTTTATTTGGATGGCGGATATGAGACAACCAATAAGGTTGTGCTAAAGCTTTTTGAGAACAATATTGAATCGGTGCTTTCGGGTGGTGGGTTTAAAGATTATAAGACCCGTTTGCAAGAATACTTTCATAAAGTACCGAACACAAAAATAACGTATATCGTATACAGGCAAAAAGGCCCGCCGCATAATCGAACGTTTTATGTCAATTTCATCGTGAACGGATCGGTGTTTACCAGCGGAACGGGAAAAACCAAAAAAGAAGCGGAACAGATGGCAGCGAAAAAAGCACTCAAGATTGTGCCTAAAAAATTTAGACAGGAGTGATGAGATATGTTGGATTTTAGTAAAGTAAAAGCGGTAGATGAAGCGGTTTATGCGGCTATGATGGATGAACTTGACCGTCAGGAGACGCATATTGAACTGATCGCATCCGAAAACTTTGTTTCGGAAGCGGTGATGAATGCGATGGGATCACACCTGACCAACAAGTATGCGGAAGGATACCCAGGCAAACGCTATTACGGCGGATGTGAGTTTGTGGATGTTGCCGAAACGTTGGCGATTGAGCGCGCGAAAGAATTATTTGGGGCAGAGCACGCCAATGTGCAGCCGCACTCGGGCGCACAAGCCAATACAGCGGTGTATTTTGCCATGTTAAAGCCCGGCGATACTTTGATGGGTATGGATTTATCTCATGGCGGACATTTGACGCATGGCATGAAGATTAACTACTCGGGCACATATTTTAATATTGTCCCATATCACGTCACCAAAGAAAATCAGACCATTGATTATGATGAAGTCAGACGATTGGCTTTGGAAAGCAAACCAAAGATGATTGTTGCCGGTGCTTCGGCTTATGCCAGAACCATCGACTTTAAAAAGTTTGGTGAAATCGCTAAGGAAGTCGGGGCTTATTTGATGGTGGATATGGCGCATATCGCTGGGTTGGTCGCTGCGGGCGAACATCCTTCACCGGTACCGTATGCCGATTTTGTTACTACGACGACACATAAAACTTTGCGCGGACCCAGAGGCGGCATGATTCTCTGCAAAGAGGAATACGCAAAAGCGATTGATAAAGCCATCTTCCCTGGTACACAGGGTGGTCCTTTGATGCATGTAATCGCTGCAAAAGCGGTAAGCTTTTTGGAAGCACAAAGTGATGAGTTTAAGGCCTATCAAAAACAGATTGTCAAAAATGCAGCGGCATTAGCAGAAGCATTAATGCAAAATGGGCTTGAACTGGTTTCTGGCGGTACAGACAATCACTTGATGAGTGTGGATCTAAACAGCAATGATGTAACCGGTAAAGAGGTGGAAAGCTGGTTGGATGAAGCCAACATCACCTGTAATAAAAACACCATTCCTTTTGAAACCAAGAGTGCGTTTGTCACCAGTGGTATTCGTCTAGGTACACCTGCTGTCACCACGCGGGGTATGAAAGAGCCGGAAATGGTCAAAATCGCAGAGCTGATTGCGAAAGTGGTCAAGTCCAAAGGCGAAGCGATTGCTGAGGTTAAAGCTGAGGTTTTGACACTTTGTGAGGCTTTTCCGCTTTATAAGTAATTTTGAATAAAAATGTTATCATGCGCCTTTTAAGCGATTACATGCTTAAGGGCGTTTTTTTTATGAGAATAAGCGAAATTAAGAATTAAAACGATTCTGTAAATAATCATAATTGTGCTTAACCCGAATTTATAAATATGCTATAATGCGTTAACATTAAATTTCAGGATTAATGATATAAAAATGGCGAAGAAAAAAGGGATTATAAAAAACAGGCCGGCACTGATTACGGTGATTGTCATATTTACTTTGATTGCTCTGATGGTAATGACATCGGGTGAGCAAAACATGAGCGGCGGAGAATCGATTATCGGCTCTCTTTTGATGCCTGTTCAGGGCGGCATTTATTCTGTGACCGATACCGTCGGCAATTTTTTTGAACGCGTTTTTGCGCCCAGCGACTTGCGAGAGGAGAACAAAGTCCTACGTGAGGAGATTGCGCAGTATAAAAACGATTTAAACACACTGGAAGAACTCAAAAAGGAAAATGAACGACTGAAAGAGCTTTTGGTGTTTAAAGATGAGAATACAGAGTTTGTTATGGTCACAGCCAAAGTGACAGGTATCGATTCTAGCAATTATTTTAGCATTTTCACCATCAACCGCGGTGTTTTAGACGGCGTTGCCATCGATATGCCGGTGATCACTGAAGATGGGCTGGTCGGCCGCATTATTGAAACCGGCGCAACATGGTCCAAAGTGATGAGCATCATCGATTATGACAGTGGCGTTTCGGCCATTGTTGAACTTACGCGTGACAATGGCGTTGTACAGGGAACCACCTTGAGCAATACGGATGAGCCGCTTTTGGAGATGGCTTATTTACCCTTTGATGCAGATATTCTTCCGGGATACCGCGTGATTACCTCTGGTCTTGGTGGGGTTTACCCCAAGGGGTTAATTATTGGCGATACGGTGGAAATCACCCGAACCAGTGACAACAGTCAGGAAACGGCCTATATTAATCCGGCTGTCGATTTTCTTCATTTGGAAGAAGTGATGATTATCACCGAATTTGAATCGACCGAAGCCGATATTGATTTGGCAGAAGAATTGGCGCCGTCACCTTCGCCTTCGCAAAGCTCGAATGATACCATTGTTGTGGGGGAGTAACCGATGAAACTCGTGGTGATGGGTATTTTAATTGTTATTAATGTCATTTTATCTGGCTCAGTTTTTTCCCAAATCTATATGTTTGGTATTGCCCCGGACATCTTAATGTGCTTTACCGCATCCATCATTGCCATCGAAAAACGTGTGAATGGCATTGTTTTTGTATTGATGGGTGGACTTTTGATGGATATCGCCTATGGGCCATTCTTGGGCTTTTATGCCCTCCAATATTTTATTGCTGCAATCG
>JBFLKV010000153.1:0-4949 GCA_040883365.1 Eubacteriales bacterium | reverse complement strand
CGTTTTCTTATCGCAAGGCGGTTAGCCTCTTCGTTTCCGGACGACATCCCATTCCGAAACACTTTACGCAAGAAAACTACTCTGCATAATCAATTAATTTTATCGCATTTTTCATCACAGTACAACACCAAATAAACGGTGCTTTAAAAAAGCTATATAAATAGACTGGATTATCCACTCACAACTCACTCTTCCGCAAACTGATAAATCGAAAAATACGCAATCAGTGGATTAAATATACTCACTACAGAACATTATACAAAAAAACCATTGACTAAATACAAAAAAACCATTGACTAAGCCTCATTTTTAGGTACAGGAATATAAACCATATTTAATGGAATCATCTTTTTATACTTCTCACTTAGTCCATCATAGTTTTCTAAAATCAAATCCACTAATCCAGAGCCGTTTATTCCTCGAATAATCGGGGCACTTTCCAAATATTTTTTTGCATTTTTTGTATAATTAGATAACGCCACAAACAATCCATAATCGCCTTCTCGCATAGCGCCTTTAAGTGACTGTATTGTAGTTTCTTTAATATCGTTATCCTGACTTTTAACTTGAACCAAAATTCTTGGCGGCAATTCATCTTTATAGGCAATTATATCTATGCCTCTATCACCGCCTTGTGGCGAAATAAAAGTCCGATAACCCATCGCCTCTAGAAGATTAGCAACAAACCTTTCAAAACCATAACCTTTTAAGTTCTTGCTTAATTCTCTTAAAATAAAATCTTTTGTTGCTTCAACAATATCATCAGCTGTAGCAGCTACGCTCTCATCTTCTTCCTCTTCACTAACTGCATTATGCTTTTTAAACTCTTTATCCAGAGCCGATAAATACTCATCAGCGTAGTTTTTGATGCTGAAAAAGGATAACGCTGAACCCACTTCATAAAGCGCACCTTGCGAAAAATCCGTTCTTGGTAAATGCTTAAGCCATTTCACTTTGCGTCGCTGTACATACTCCGCCGCATTCCCATCATAATAGTAATCACTTTCGATCGTGCCAATATTTATCTTGCGATCCATTTTAGAAGGAAAAACCACATAATCACCAATCTTGACTTCATTGACAAAACGATAAAGCATCCCCGCGCCACCAGCCACTCTGCCTTTTTTATCCTGTGGATAAACACTGATATAGTGCTCTTTATATGCGTCTCTTGTTGCCTCAATTTCGCTTAAATCGCCAATCTCTTTCCACCCAATCGCCATAACGTCTTTATGCAGAAAAAGATTGTCATCCTTGGTATGGATGCCCCATATCCTTTTTTCCGGATTATCTGGCATAATGGTCCTCCCTTATCGTTTATCCTTTTTATAGAAAATACCTAGCCATCAATATGATTCTTTGCTTACTTGGTCGGCTTTCCAGCCATGGTGCCCTATTCTTCCCCTATTTGCTCCTGCAATTCGTATAGCTGGCTTAAAAACAAATTGCTTTTTTCTTCGATTGTGTCTTTCAGGCCATATTGGCATCTTCAAATTGTGAAGATGCTCTCTTCGCTAAACAATCGTAATTTCATAAGACATATCAGCTTTTAAAAACTTGTCATTTAGTCAACGTATCCATTTTCTATAGCTAGATTATACCAGTAAGTGGCAAGTTCATCATCCTGCTCCACACCATAACCGCCGCTATAGCAGTAGCCGATAATATACATAGCCTTAGCGTAACCACGGTCTGCTGAAATCTGGAAATATTCAAAAGCCGTCTCATAGTTCTTCGCCACGCCATTGCCATTCCAGTAACAACCCCCTAGATAGTAGGGTGCTTGCTCGTCACCCATGTCTATCGCGATACGATAGTGACTGATTGCTTTATCATAATCCTGTTCAACGCCGTCCCCAAAATAGTAGGCATCCCCCATATAGAAAAATCCCTTGGCTTCGCCCTTTTCTGCGGCTAATTGATACAATTCAAACGACCTGACTTCATCTATCTCAACACCATAACCATATAGATAGAGATTGCCAAGGTTAAGCGCTGCCTGGCCACTGCCCCTCGCAACCATCTTTTCATAGATGGCAATCGCTTTATCATAATCTTGCGCCGTACCATAGCCAACTTCATAACAAACCGCCACCATAACCAAAGCATCTTCGTTACCGAATTCTGCCGCCATATTATACCAATAAAAGGCCTTTTCATAATCGGCTTGAGTGACGGCGTTGCTAAAATAGTGCAAGCCGAGCACATACTGTGCGACCGTATGTCCCCCTTCGGCCGCTTCAGTCAAATATTCAACGCCCAGTTCAACATCCTGCTCAATACCCTTGCCCCGCAAATAGAATTCACCGAGCAAAGCTATTCCTTCAAGACTCCCAGCATTTGCAGCGATTTTCGCGTGTTCGACTGCTTGCTCATACTTGTCTTCTTCATACAATGCCCGGCAAGCTTCAACGTGCTCCTCTACTGACATCGCGTCGGTTGGCTCGGGTGTCGGTGTTGATTTCTGCTCTTCGGTTGGTTGTGCCTGCGCGGCTTTGTCTTTCACCATATCTCTTATCGATCCGCAAGCAGTCAAGCTAATAATCATCACTATCACTATAATCAAACAAAAATATTTCTTTATCATGTTCCCTCTCCTTGATTCATCAATGTCTAAATTCTTGGTTTCTAGCAATTCCAGTATACATGATTATTTCCATGTTTTCCATGTGCAACCCACATGTTTTTTTGTAATATGCCCATAATTTTATCGATACTATATGCTATACTGAATAATAAAAAACAGATTTGGAGTCACCTAATCATGAACGATTTTTCATTTATCTCCCCCGTCAAGATCGATTTTGGCGCTGGCAAAGCGCAAACACTCAGCGCATATCTGCCAAAAGAAACGCAAAAAGTGATGCTCCTTCACGGCCGCTCACTGGCCAAAAAAACCATTTTTGACACCATTCAAGCCGGGCTCTGCCCCGCAACGATTTTTGCGTATCAGGTGGATGCAGGCGAACCCTCCCCCGAAAGCGTGGATACGGCCGCCGAATTTGCGCAATCCAGCGGTGTCGATGCAATCGTCGGCATCGGTGGCGGCAGTGTTTTGGATACCGCAAAAGCCGTGGCGGCACTGGCGGTCAACGACGGGAGCGTAATGGATTATCTTGAGGGTATGGGCGCTGGAAAAAAGCTAAAATCACAACCATTGTTTTTTGTCGCGGTACCGACGACATCCGGCACCGGCACCGAGGTCACCAAAAATGCGGTGATCTCGTCCCAAGAACAAGGGTTTAAGGTGAGCATGCGGGATGATCGCATGATTGCTGATGTGGCCGTGCTGGACCCCGACTTAACGCGCAATATGCCAAAAGCGGTACTGGCCGCTTCGGGTATGGATGCCATCTGTCAGCTCATCGAAGCCTATACCACCAAGAACACAAACTCCATCACCGACGCGCTGGCACTCCATCATACGATTTTAGCCTTTGATGCTTTGGAAGCGGTCTTTGACACCGATGATGCCGATGCACGTGTGACGCTGGCCGTTTCGGCTATGGTCAGCGGTCTTTGCCTCGCCAATGCGGGGCTTGGTGTGGCGCATGGGCTGGCCGCAGGATTAGGCGCGCATACCCCCATCCCCCACGGTGCGGCTTGTGGCATTCTTCTGCCCAAAGCTATTCGTTTTAATCTACAAAAAGGTGTCACTAAATATAAAGCCATCGGCGAAGCGCTTGCCAACAAAAAAATCTCGGATGCAGACGAAGCCTGTCAAGTGGTGATTAATCGTGTGGAAAAACTCAACAAAAAACTAGGATTGCCGAATAATCTAAAAAGCTTCGAGCTTTCAAAAGAGGATATCCCCACCATCGCCAAAGCCAGCATGGGCTCTTCAATGAAAAAAAATCCTGCAGAAGTCTCCTTGCAGGATGCGATTGATATTCTAAAAAGCATGGTTTAACGATTGATAAAATAAAGACCCACTACACAAAGAATAATGCCGATGATTTTATTAAGGCTTAGAGTCTCTTGATATAAAAATATGCCTATAGGGATAAGGAGCAAGGCCAAAGCGATATTGGCCACCAGTGCGCCGACCGAAATCTGCCAACCCGAACGATACATGAGGAGCGTACCAATTTCTAGGCCCAAAATGGCCACACCCAGCACCACGCTGGTCCAAGTGATGCCCTTAAAAACCTGTACGGTGTTGTCCTGTTGTCGATAGACAAACATGCCAATCAGCGTGAGAAATATCGCTGTCAAATAGGTGATAAAAAGCGTACTGAAGGGGTTCACCGCCTCCGGCGTGCTTTTTTGCGAAATATGATAAAAAATATTGGACAGCACGATAATGGCTATTGATACGAACATCATTTTTATATTCCTCGTCTCTTACTCACTTCTAAAAATATTAACACAAAATTCATCGCATCCATAGCCCTAATTTGTTGACGGAATAAAAGCGCATATAGTATGATTTATTAAATATGAGAAAACTAGGAAACGATATGCAAGATAAGCCTAAAAAAACAAAGGTAGCGACCAGCACCGAGCGTCAGCTATTAAATCCCAAACTAACGATTATCATCATTGCGGTTGTGGGCGTTGTTTTGATTGGTCTGGCTATTGCCACCGTGTTGGTGGCCACCCGGAATGCCAAAGCAACCGAGACGACTTTGATGGAAAGCATCCCCACTGCTGACCCCTATTTTTTCTTAGACCAACCCACCGCGACGCCTTCACCCAGTGCTTCGCCTTCGGCAATACTGCCGGAAACAGGCTGGATACAGACCGGCCAGTTTGGGTCTGCTGTCAATATGCGGTTGACGCCCAGCGTCGATTCTCAGTCCCGTATCCTTATTCGTGACCGTGAACCGGTGGCGATACTGGCAATCACCGACATACAAGATGACGACCATCAGTGGTATAAAGTGACCTACAAAGAGGAAACAGGATATATTCGAGATGATTTTGTTATTTTTGAGGAACCCAATCCG
>JBFLKV010000152.1:0-3327 GCA_040883365.1 Eubacteriales bacterium | reverse complement strand
ATGGATACGGGGTGGTTGCTTTTTTTGGTGGCATTGATGCCGTCGTCGGTTGCAAAAATAGTGATATCGCCATCGTTAATCTGAACAAAGGTGCCCTCAATGCCCTCGGTGCAAGAGAGAATATGGAGCGTTCCGCCATCGATTTGCATGGTGGTCGTCGCGCGTATGGCATCGTCACCCGCGGTGATATCAAACTCACCGTCCGTAATGTGCACAGAGCCAACGCTTGGGTCTTTTTTGTTCTCGCTATGCAGGGCATCTCGGCCGGATGAAATGGTGAAGTTGCCGCCTGAGATTTTGATTGCGTCGTGGGCTTCAAGGCCATTTTGCTGAGCGACGATGGAATATGAACCGCCGGTAATGGTCAGCGTATCTTTTGCGCTGATGCCATTGCCGTAAGCCGAGATGATATTTAGCGTACCCAATCCGTTTAGAATTAAATCATCTTTTGCATAGATGACTGCATCCAGGTGAGTGTCCTTTTCAGTCGAATACGTTCCGGTGACTTTAAGATCATTATCGCTTGTGGTGGTAGTAATAATCACTTGCTCAGCGGATTTGATATAGATGACGGGCGCGCTTTGATTGGCGACACTAACGCCGTCCAAAACCAACTGAATTTTTGCGCCATCGGCACCGTCCACAACAATACTGCTATCTGTGGCGAAACCGCTGATTACATAGACGCCTTCTTCTGTAATAGTGATGTCCTTGTCGCTGACAAGAGAGAGATGGACGGCATCGGTCAAATCAACGGTTTGCGCTGTTTTCCTACTTGAGAATAATTCGGATATGCCAGAAATGATGGGCGATGAAAACGCGACGAGGCCAATCATGAGTGCGATGACGGCGATGATAGCATAGATTAAGATTTTTCTCATGGTGAACTCCTTTGCACAGGGGTTTGTCCTGTTATAGATCATTATATACCCAAAAGATGAAAATAGTATTAAGCCAGCAAACAAGATTATTATAATTTCAGACGATTTATTTTAGGCTACATATCCGCTGGGCTGAGATCATCAGATACAGATTTATAGGAAAAAAGTGAAATATTGATGATTTTATTTATTAATTTGCGGCTTACTGTTCCAAAATAATAGAATTAAAGGTATTATAGATAAAATATCAAAAATAGTCTATGGAGAATACAATGGAGCAATTGAAGAAACGTATATTATCAGATGCAAAAATCAAAAGTGGCAACATCATCAAAGTGGATGGTTTTATCAATCATCAGATTGATATTAATTTGATGAACGAAATCGGCAAGGAGTTCAAATCACTTTTCGAAGGTGAAAAGATTACAAAAATTATCACGATAGAAGCCAGCGGCATCGCGGTGGCCTGTATGACGGCACTGCACTTTGATGTTCCGATTGTATTTGCTAAGAAGTCGGAAAGCAAAAACATCGACGGTGAAGTTTACAAGACAACAGTCACAAGCTATACGCGCGGTAGAGACTATACGGTCATTCTTGAGAAAAAGCATCTGACGTCGGATGATAGAATCTTGATTGTGGATGATATTTTGGCGACAGGCAAAGCGCAAAAAGGCCTTTTGGACATCAGCAGCCAAGCGGGCGCAGAAGTGGCGGGCATTGGCGTGGTGATTGAAAAAGGATTCCAAGGCGGGGGCGACAAGCTGCGCGGGCAAGGATATAACGTGCAGAGCTTGGCCATAATCGACAGTATGGAAAATGAAACTGTCGTGTTTCGCGATTAGAGCATCTGCCTGCTAAATTGTGTTTTTTAATTAATCCAAAAAGCCACCAGAACAATGGGTGGCTTTGTTTTTTAAGTGTCGTAAATTTTGGGAGCATACGCGATATAAGCACTGCAACCGCTATTCGACTTGAATTTTGAGTAAAAAGCATGAATCAGTCGGGAACGCTAACCGCTTTTTTCTTTTGCAATCGCTTGACAAGCGCAAAATTAATGATATAGAAGATATCAAAAATAGCGAAGAAACCTGCAATATAAAGATATATCTTTGGGTAGATGCCGAGCGATATAGCCGTAACAATCTCATTGGGGTTGCTCGGGTTATAAAGCAATTCAACGACTTGGCCTTCGTAGTGATACGTGCTGGTCTCTTTAACATGATATGTGGACTGGTCAACTATAAACTCAAACTCTGTCCATGTCGATCCGTCATTGTGAAAATTATCCGATACAGTAGACGTCACAGGTGAGTAGTTACGCTTGATCTTAAGCTCGGACAGGCCGGTTATGGCAGAGACAACAAGAAGGATGGATACGATGGCGGAGAGGATGATAACCATCGCTCGGCATTGCTTTATTTCCTTAAAATAAACAAGTTGAAAAAACATAAGGGCAATCTCCTTTGACTTTAAGCATCGATAGAACACTCATCAATATTTTCCTGCTTAGCTTTCCTGCTATTTTGCTAGGTTTTATCTATTGACCTGTAAACAGACTCAAAGGAAAATCCATAAGCGGATAGATACCCCAGTCCGAATCGTTAAAATGCCACCATTCGTTTCGATAGGTCGAAAAGCCACATGACGTCATCACGTCGGTGAGGTAGTCCATCATCTCGCGCTGTTCGGTGGACATATAGCTTGTCCTGGAGGCCGCGCTAACATCCATCACGCGGTCATCTGTTGGCATGTTCACCATTTCACCATCCTTATAAAGGGTGACATCAACAGCGGCACCTCGGTTATGCTTAGAACCCTTGGAAGGGTCGGCGATGAGTTTTGGATCGTTGATAACATCATACATGGCGACGGTGACGGAATAGGGGCGATAAGCATCCCAGAGTACCAGTTGGTATCCGTCCTGACTGAATTTTTGTGCGGCAGCCGCCAGTTTTAATCCGGTGGTGTATTGAATCAAGGCAATCTCATGCGAGTATAATGCACCCACCGAAGGGTCGGATGCGTAATCGCTGATGAAGTTGTTTTCGTCGGCAAGTGTTAAATCGATTATGATATTGGAAGACAAGGACTCGACCGGGACAAGCTGTGTAAAAACGCCATCATACAGCACGCCCTCGTTTAGCGCCTCCGGCACGCTCTTGGGTTGTTCTTGTACCAAAAAGTCCGCCAGCACATATCCTGTTCCCTGGTCGATAACGATCTCAACCCATGTGTTACCCTCGCTATCGGTCGATGATTCGCCAGTGCACAGGACTTCATCACGGTCGTGCAGAAAAGTCGGAAGAATGGAATCATCATCGGATATATCGGGCGTTTTTCGGATATTCACGATAGAATAAAAGCTATCCGTTACGACCCAAGCGGTAAGGTTGGCTTCGCTGGGGCTCGGCGTGGGCGAGGGGGTGGGTTCGGCTTGGATGCT
>JBFLKV010000151.1:0-7231 GCA_040883365.1 Eubacteriales bacterium | reverse complement strand
TTTGTGACGCTGATTTGGATATGGGCGCTGTACCGACATTTTGCTAGAAAGATGATATAAACCTTGTTTTATTGGAGTTAAGATGTTGGGTATTTGTTGGGCGGTGTTTTTCAAACTGCCGATGGAATAGCGAAAAGCAAAAAAAGGCTGCTGACGAAAGGGTTAGCAGCCTTTTTATTATCTATGATTATTATGAATCATCTGAATAGCTTTTGATAATCAGCGTCACCAATTCATCCAAAGAAAGTCCCAACTCTTTGTAGTAAGCCACATCTTTTTTAAGCTTGCTTTTGATCAGGTGATCTCTTTTTGCCAAAACGTCGTTTTTAGATAAATCTGCAACAAAACAGCCACGACCCACCATGGTGTAGATAAAGCCCTGTCGCTCCAGCTCCTCCCATGCTTTTTTGACCGTGATGATGCTGACCCGAAGCTCCAACGCCGCCGTACGGATGGGCGGAAGACAAAAGCCAGGTTCAAGCTCGCCTTTAATGATTTGCGAACTGATTTGGTCAAATATCTGCTGATATATGGGTTTGTCTGATGTGTTGAGTATCGTAATATTCATCTATAAATCAATTCTTTCAAAGCGTTTTGCAGCGGCGCGGTAGGCGAGATACGTCAGCACCACAAAGACGATGATGCCCACAACCAGCGTGCCAATTTTCCAAATCACGGTGGATGGATCGGGCGTGTCAAAGGCGGCTTTTGCCCAAGGCACAAGAACCGCAAACACTTCAACGCCACCGGCAAACAGCGTGGCAGCGATAATGCCGGCAACAGCAGGTATCCCGACCTTATTCGCAGTTCTATAGAACATGGGGAAGAAGATAAGGTTGAAAATACCAAACATCATAAAGCAAAAGCCGATAAACGCCGCATTGGCATTTAAGAGAAAATTTTCATGAGAATATAAGATGCTGTTCAGCCAGCAAAAGAATCCGGCGACAACCAATTGTAGCACTTCCAAAAGGGCGATGGAGATGATACGCGCCCCGACCACGTCCCGCTTTCTTACGGGCAGAAGCACAGAAAAAGCGATATCGTTCTGGGCTTTGCTGAGGGTGAAAATATTGGGTATTGCGATGTAGAGCAAGTAAGAGACAGCAATGAAATATACCCAATTCGGAATAAGAATCAGCGAAGCCAACAGCGCGAAGAGATAGAATAGTGGATTAATGGACAGGCGTAGTTCTTTATAAATGAGATTTTTCATTGTTATTCTCCTTTTTAACATGGTAGATCATAATGTCTTCCAGAGTGGGGATATCCAGCGTTAGCTTAAGCGCGGGGTCTATATCCGCTTGTTTAATCAGACCCGTGAACCCAAACGAATGAGTTTTGTAAGACACCAGCTTATTTTTTATTGAATCCAGCTGATCGGCAGAGCCTTTGACCAAGCGATAACTTTCGATCAGTTGATCTTTGCCTTGACTTTCAAGGATGCGTCCGTTGTGGATAAAGGTGATAAAGTCTGCGCATTTTTCGAGGTCGCTGGTGATATGGGTGGAAAAAAGAATGCTTTTGTCTCCATCTTCGACCAGTTCCTGAAAAACCTCCAATAAATCATCCCGCGCTACCGGGTCCAGACCGCTTGTCGGCTCATCCAACAAAAGCAGTTTGGCCTGATGCGAAAGTGCCAAAGCCAATGAAAACTTGACTTGCATGCCACTGGATAGTTCTTTTAACTTCTTTGTGGGGTCCAACGAAAAGCGCTGTAAATATCCTTGATAAGCGGTATCGTCCCAGCTTTTATAGAAGCGGGCGACCACATTGCTAATGGTGCTAAGGGTGCTGTTGCTATAAAAATCGCCACCGCCGAACGTAAACCCAAGATACTGTTTTAATGCCAGCTCGTTTTGATAGAAATCTTGGCCGAGTATTTCAACCGTGCCGCTATTGGGCTTGATTAAATTGAGTATCGATTTGAGTGTTGTCGTTTTTCCGGCACCATTTTCACCGATAAAACCCATGATATAGCCTTCGTCCAGCGAAAAAGATACGTCTTTCAACTGAAACTTCTCATAGCTTTTATTTAAATTCTTTACTTTTAACAAATTCATCAGTTGTTCTCCTTAGAGCATATTGTATATATACGATATACACAATATACACAAAACAAACAGGCTTGTCAAGAGAGAAATAAAGCGCAATAAAAAAAGGCAGAGCCTTACGCCCTGCCTTTGTGGATATTCTATTTTAAGAACATACGAATCATACGGTCTTTACTTTTGCTGTAGGGATGGTAGCGCATGGGCAAATCAATCCAGTTATATTTTTTAACGATACTGCGTTTGTGTGTAAAGGTATCAAAGCTGGCTTTGCCGTGATAACTACCCATTCCCGAATTTCCCACACCGCCAAAACCCATCTGGGATGTGGCCAGGTGAATCAGTGTATCGTTGATGCAACCACCGCCAAAAGAGCAAGTGTCCAGCACGCGCTTTTCGATTGCTTTACTTTGGGTGAAAAGATAGAGCGCAAGCGGTTTTGGGTTTTTGCGTATATAATCGATGCACTCTGCAATATCCGTATAGACCATGATGGGCAACAGTGGCCCAAAAATTTCTTCCTGCATCACCGGGGCATCAGGGCTGACATCATCCAGCAAAGTGGTCTCAATCAAGCGCTTTTTGCTGTCCGTTTTGCCGCCGCAGAGAATGGTCTCGTTTTTCATCAACCCGCATACACGATCAAAGTGCTTGTCGTTGATGCTGGTGGGCATCTCGGTTAAGTCGCCATTTGGGAAGAACTCCAGAAGTGCGGCTTTGAATGCGTTAACAAACGCTTGTTTGACACTTTGGTGAACAAAGAGATAGTCGGGGGCAACACAAGTCTGTGCGCCGTTTAAGACTTTACCAAAAGCAATACGCTTGGCGGCCAATTTCACATTGGCGGTTTCGTCCACTATGCAAGGGCTTTTGCCTCCCAGCTCCAATGTCACCGGCGTTAGGTTTTTGGAAGCCGCGGCCATCACCACTTTGCCCACAGCCACACTGCCGGTAAAGAAGATATAGTCAAAGGCTTCATCTAAAAGGGCACTGTTCTCTTTGCGACCGCCTTCAATGACGGCGATATATTCTGGGTCATAAATGTCGCCTAAAATTTTAGCGATCGCACGGCTGGTTGCCGCCGTATAAGCCGATGGTTTGACCACCGCGCAGTTTCCGCCTGATATCGCGCCAACTAGCGGTGCTAGACACAGCTGGAGCGGATAGTTCCAAGGGGACATCACCAGCGTAACACCGTAGGGTTCGTGGGAGATGAAACTCTTGCTATGGAACTGCGCCAAAGGTGTGGATACGGTCTTGTCTTTCATCCAACGTTTCAGATGCTTTAGATGATAGCTGATTTCTTCCAGCACCATGCCGGTTTCGGTCATATAGACTTCCATCGGTGCTTTTCCAAGATCGGTCATCATGGCGTCGCAGAGCAAATCTTCGTTCTGGATCAAAGCGGTTTTCAACCGCAAGAGGGCTGATTTGCGATATGCATAAGACCGGGTCGCTCCGGTGGCGAAAAACTGACGTTGTTTTTCAACGATGCTCGATATACTCATTTCATTCTCCTTTAATACATGTTATATTAATTGCTTTTTATAACGAAAAAATAAACAGAGAGGGCAGAATGCTATTCCTCTTCCGAGTAAAACAGCGCGCCTTTGATAAAGCGCATGGCTTGTTCTCGGACACGTGCATCATCCAAAAAAACATCATCGTAGGTATATAGTTGCATTCGATCTTTATAATATTCACAAGAATAGGAAAACTGGAGCATAATGAATAGGTTATCGATGAAAAAAGCAAAAAAGCGTGGATCGATATCTTGACGAATCAGGTTATTTTTCTGCGCTTCCTCAAGATAGGCCGCATAAAGATTGGAGGTAACGCCTTCGATTTGACTGGCGATCAGCATCGCAAATTCTGCATTGCTCTCGGTAGCCATTTCGTAATACAGCTTATTAAAGGGCTCGCTTTCAGCCTTTGCCTCTTGAATCACTCGAATAATCTTTTCAATAATGCCAAGAAAATCAGGCTCTTCATCGACTACACTGCTAATTTTGCTGCTCAAGTGCATCAAAGACCACTCCAAGCAGGTGAGATATAGCGCACGCTTATTCTCGAAGTATTTGTACATCGCGCCCACACTGACACCCGCATTATCAGCAATCGTGTTAATGTTGGCCGACTTAAAACCGTTCTCAGAAAATGCTTTGATTGAAACCGAAAGAATCATCTTCTTTTTTTCATCATCCAAACGGTTAAACACACCGCTACAAGATTTAAATTCCATCATTGACCCCGTTATCATATGGTTTTCTATCATATTTTATCACACTTTCTATAAAAAAAACGCGTTTCCGTATTTTTATCGCTTTTTAAGAAAAAAACGCTTATTTCTCCGTTGAAATTCTTGTTTTTTCTGGAAGAGATGCTATAATTAAAGTAAGTGAGTGAGCACTCACTTTAATAATTACATTCTATCATAAGGGGAAGTAAAATGTCTAATAATGCACTGAAAAAGGATTACCCAGATGTCCAGGGCATCACAAAGGCGTTGGATGCTTTGATTGAAAAACCGATTTATTCAATCAGCAGAGAAAAGCTGAAAGAATATGAGGATAATTATTTTGAAAAGAAGTGTGCAAAATCCAAAGCGATGATTGAAAAGGCCATGGATGTTATTCCGGGCGGTGTTCAGCATAATTTGGCATTTAACCATCCATTTCCGTTGGTGATTGAAAAGGCAGAAGGCGCATATCTTTATGATATCGACGGAAACCGATATTATGACTTTTTACAGGCAGGTGGCCCAACCATTTTGGGTAGCAACCCAAAAGCGGTTAAAGAGCAAACCATGGCACTGATTGATCACTGTGGTCCATCGACTGGACTTTTCCATGAATACGAAATGAAACTGGCACAGAAAATCGTTGAAAATTATCCATCAGTTGATATGTTTCGTATGCTTGGCTCGGGTACGGAAAGCTGTATGGCGGCGATTCGTGTGGCCAGATTGGCCACCAAAAAGAAAAACATCATCAAGATGGGCGGGGCTTACCACGGTTGGTCAGACCAATTAGCGTATGGCATCCGCATCCCGGGGACGCGCTCTTTGCAGGCACACGGCGTGCCGGGTTTTGTGTTTAAGCACACACAGGAGTTTTTCCCGAATGATTTAAAAGACTTGGAGCGTGTACTGAAACGCAATCGCTTACGCGGCGGAACAGCGGGTGTTTTGATTGAACCCGTGGGTCCAGAGAGCGGAACACGGCCGCTGGATAAAGACTTTAATCGGGGCGTTGAAGCGCTCTGTAAAAAATATGGTGCACTGCTGATCTTTGATGAAGTGGTCACCGGGTTTAGAATGGGAACATCGGGTGCACAAGGGTATTTTGGTGTTTCGCCCGATCTGACAGTATTCGGCAAAGCCGTTGCCGGCGGGTATCCTTCGGCGGGTGGCCTTGGCGGAAAAAGTGAATATATGAAATTCCTATCGGCAGGCATCGCGGGCGGCCCTAAGCACAAAAAAGCGTTGGTTGGCGGCACAATGGCGGCCAACCCATTGAGCTGTGTGGGTGGATATTACACCATCTGTGAGATGGAAAAAACCGATGCGGCAGGCAAAGCCGCGGCGTTTGCAAACAAACTGGTGGCTGGGCTGAAGGATTTAATCAAAAAATACGACTTGCCTTTTGTGGCATTTAACCAAGGTTCGATTTGTCACTTGGAAACGGTGGGCACGATGCACTTCTCGGTCAACTGGAAAAAACCTTGGAACATTCCGGCGGTGCTGAAAGCCACATCAAAACGTAAAAAAGAGATGGAACATATGGGTGCGGCGTATACGGCCGAAGGCATTATCACGCTGGCAGGTAGCAGACTATATACATCGGCGGCCTTTACTGATGATATGTTGGAAGATATATTGGCCAGATTCGACCGTGTGTTTGCAAGTGTTGAGGAACTAAAAGCGTAAAAGGGCTAAAGGTAGAGGGTATGGATACAAATCAAGCAAAAGATATGGTAATACGCGCAGGCGTGGAGCTAGTGAAAAGAGGTCTTATTGCGCGGACATGGGGGAACGTCAGCCAGCGGCTGGACGAAAAAACCATGGTAATCACCCCCAGCGGGAAAGGGTATCTTTCTTTAAAACGGCAGGATATTGTGCCGGTGGATATCAGTACGCTGGAATACACAGGGGAAGTTAAGCCCTCGTCTGAAAAAGCGGTTCACGCCAGTTGCTATCGGCTGAAAGGCGCTCAGTTTGTGATCCACACACATCAGGTCAATGCTTCGGTCGTCAGCGCTTGTGGCATCGCAGGGTTTGACTGTGACAAGAAGAGATATCCTTTGCTTGGCGGGCGTGTGGTGCTGGCGGATTATGGACTGCCAGGCACCAAAAAACTCAATGCGGGCGTCGAAAAAGCACTTAATAAAACACAAGGACACGCGATTATCATGAAACATCATGGCGCGCTTTGTTTCGGGGAAAGCTACGAAGAAGCATTTGAAGCCGCAACTCAGTTGGAAGAAGCCAGCCAAGCGTATATCGAAGAAAAATATAAACAGGTTTCAGGCGATCAATCTGCAGAGTATGAAGCGATGGGCAAATTTGTATTGTCTCAAAACGCTGATTTGAAGGATACGCCAAAAGCACGGGGCGCAGAATCGGAAGTTAAAAACCCAAACGATATCATCAATACAAATGCGTCGGTGATGGCGCTATCCTATATGAAAAAACCGCTCTATCCGATGCTGGATGATTTTGCACAGATTGTTGGCGTAGATATGAAAGCAGACAATGATTCGGCAAAGAAAAGAGCCCGCTTGTTGAAGCATGCCAATGCGGTGTTTATCAAAGGGGCAGGGGTGCTATGTACAGGCCCGACTTCTGATGACGCGCAGGCAGTCAGCATGATTGTGGAAAAAAACTGCAAAGCCTATATTGGCGCCAGATTGCATGGAAAAGTCAAACCCATCAACCGTTTTGAAAGCCGCTTGATGCGTATGGTGTACAAAATGAAATACTCAAAGCAAATGACTAGCTAAAGGATATCGGGGGAGGGAAACGGTTTGGCGGATTTCGTTATAACATATGATGTGGGAACCACGTCGCTAAAAACATGCCTGCTTATAATAGATGATGAAATTCGGTTGATCGCGGACGATAGCGAAGGGTATGGTCTCACTGTTCTAGAAAACGGGGGCGTTGAACAAGCGCCGGAAGA